>JALOLG010000154.1 GCA_025456105.1 Ilumatobacteraceae bacterium
CCGTCGCTGTGGCGCACGAGCAGCACCGGCACGCCGAGCACCTCGAGCGCCTTGTACGAGCCGGCCGTGGGCAGCTCGGGGCTGAACCCCATCACGAGCGGCACGCGCCGGAAGATGCGATCCATCTCCAGCCGCCACCGGTCGGGGTCGTGGTAGTTGGTGGCCGGGACCTGCATGACCCCGGGTGCCTGGTCGACCGTGCCGTTGCGGGCATGGGCGATGTTGCGCTTCGCGATCTCGACGAGCTGCTCACGACTCATGACGTTCCCCTCCTGTGGTCGGCGTTCAGCCGAGCGTGACGACGTAGGCCTCGTCGGGTGGCGCCGAGCCGTCGACGAGCGAATCGTAGGTGGTGGCGAGCGCGTCGAAGCCGTCGACGCGCACGAGGCGGACCCAGTCGCCCACCACGTCGAGCAGGCCCGACCACGCGACCGCGAAGCGCTCCTGGAGACCGCCCGGCCCCCAGTCGGTGCTGCGCTTCTCGATCTGGCTCGGCGCGAAGAACATCTGCGGGGCCGGACCGGGCAGCTCGGTGGGGCCGGCTTGCTCCTCCCAGTGGGTGATGCCGACGACGCTGCTGGCCCGCAGCGAATCACCGAGGTGCGAGTGGACGGCGTGGCGCACCGACGCGTTGCCGGCGATGTCGACGAACACGGTCGGCACGGAGGCGTCGAGCGATGCCACGTCGTCGTAGGTGACGACCTCGTCGTAGAAGCCGAGGCCGTCCACGAAGTCGCGGTGACCAGCCGAGGTCAGACCGACGACGGTCGGCCGGTCGCCCGTCCGCCGTGAGATGCACAGCGCCGTGCCGGCGGCGGTCTTGCTCGACGCGCTCGACAGCACGACGCGGGCCGCGCCGAAGTCGGCGTTGTCGGCGAGCCAGTCGTCGAGGACGAACGACGTCATGAACAGCGGGAAGAACACGGCCTGCACGCCCTCGGTGTCGGCCGAGTGCAGGGGGTCGTGGCTGGTGAGCCGGTACTGGTTGTAGGTCGGCGGGAGGTGCGCACGATGTGCCGACGCGTCGCGGAACGTCGCCGGATCGCCGCGTCGCTGCGGCTCGACCACGAGGTGCGTCGACATCGGCAGGTAGCCGAACACGCGTGTGCCCTCGGGCAGGTCGTCGGTGCCCTGCACGACGTCGGCGAACCCCCACACGGGGATGCGGCCCCACCCCTCGGTGGCCGGGAAGAAGTCCCAGTAGCCGATCATGTCGCCCGCGACGCCGTAGGTGATGTTGTTGGCGGTGAGCGCGAACGTGTCGACGCGGAGCAGCGCCTGGCCGGCGCCCAGGGTGGGGACAGGGGCCTCCACCAGCTGCGTGCGGCGCAGGTCGGCGCGGCTCACCTCGAGCGATCGGACGGTCGTGGTCATCGGCCCAGGCTTGCAGGCCACTGCGGGTGCATCGTTACGGTGCGGACCCGTGACCGAGATCCATGGTGGTGCCGATGACGGATTCGGGGCGGTGGCCGACGCGTTCCGCTCCAACTTCGACGAGCGCGGCGAGCTGGGTGCCGCCTTCGCGCTCTACGTCGACGGGCGGCTCGTCGTCGACCTGTGGGGCGGCATCGCGGATGCGTCGACCGGCCGCGCCTGGGACCACGACACCCTGCAGCTCGTGTTCTCCACCACCAAGGGCATGGCGGCCATCTGCGTCGCGAAGCTCGTCGCCGAGGGCCGCCTCGACTACGACGCCCCGGTCGCGTCGTACTGGCCCGAGTTCGCGGCGAACGGCAAGGACACGATCACCCTCGGCCAGCTGCTCAGCCACCAGGGCGGCATCCCCTACGTCGACGCTGCGCTCACGCTCGACGACGTCCTCGCCGTGCAGCCCGTCGTCGAGGCGCTCGCGGCCCAGGCGCCCTACTGGGAGCCCGGCACGGCCCACGGCTACCACGCGCTCACCTACGGTTGGCTGGTGAGTGAGGTGGTGCGCCGCGTCGACGGGCGCAGCGTCGCCCGCTACCTCGCCGACGAGCTCGCCCGGCCGCTCGGGCTCGAGACGTGGATCGGCCTCCCCGAGGAGCACGAGCCTCGCGTGAGCCGCCTCGAGTCGGCCCCACGCCCCGACGACCCGGCGATCGCCGCGATGCTCGAGCAGTTCCTGGGGCCCACCACGCCCGCGTACCGCGCGCTCACGATGAGCGGCGCGCTCGACGGCTTCGGCGAGGGCGAGCAGCCGTTCAACAGCCGCGCGGTGCACGCCACCGAGATGCCGGCCGCGAACGGCATCACCACGGCCCGCAGCCTCGCCAAGCTCTACGCCGCCACCGTCTCGGAGGTCGACGGTGTCCGCGTGCTCGATCCGGCCATCGTCGAGACGGCCCGGGCCGAGCGGGTGTACGCACCCGACCGCGTGCTGATGATCCCGACCCGCTTCGGTGCCGGGTTCATGCTCGACAGCATGATCAACCCGATGCTGAGCGACTCGTCGTTCGGCCATCCGGGCGCCGGCGGCTCGCTCGGCTACGCCGACCCGGACGCGCGGGTGGGCTACGGGTACGTGATGAACCAGATGGGCGGCGGCATCACGGGCGACCCGCGCACGGTGGCGCTCAACGACGCCATCCGGGCGTCGCTGGGCTGATCCGGGCCGGGCTGACGTCGCTCAGCTCTGGATGTCGATCACGAGCCGGGGCGGGCCCGTGAGCACGTCGACGCCGAACCCGCGCAGCTCGTCGAGACCCACGGCCCAGGTGTGCTGGCCCTCCCAGTTGTCGACGAGGATCAGCTGCTCGATGTGCTCGACGTTGGCCGGGACGATGTCGGTCGGACCGTCGTAGCCGCCGACCTCGGGGTAGAACATCCAGGAGTTGACGGTGATCAGCAGGATCTCGTCGCCGCGGATGTCGACGTACTGGTCGTCGGTCTGTCCGTACGTGACCGGCCCGTCGGCGTAGCGGACCCACCACCCGGGGAAGGTGTCGTCGCTGGGGAGGTCGCTCGCTTGCAGCTCGATCACGACGCGCTCGAAGCAGGCCTGGGCGCCTGTGCGGATGTCGGCACCGACGAGCGCGCTCATCCGCTCGGGGAAGGCCTCGCGCTGCTCGTCCGTGTCGCCGACGGTCGGGCACGCGGTCGTGGTCGGCGGTGGAGCGGTGGTCGGTGTGACGGTCGAGGTCGTGGTCGCCGGCACCGTCGTGATCGGAGGCGCCGTCGACGTCGGTGCCGCTGCCGTCGTGGTGGAGGCGATCGGCGTGGTCGTCCCGAGCGTCGTGGTCTCGCCCGTCGTGGTCTAGACCGTCGTGGTCTCGACCGTCGTGGTTGCGGCGTCGTCGGAGCCGGAGCACCCCATGGCGGCGAGCGTGCCGACCGTCAGCATCAGGATCAGGTGACGCACGGCGCCTCCTCGGGTTCGTTCAGGCGGTGTCCTCCGGCGGCAGCAGCTGGCCGCCGAGGATCTCGATGAACCGGCTGCCCTCGTAGGCCAGCTCGGGCTCGGCGCGCACCGCTCGGTCGAGTCGCTGGGCGTCGTCGCCCACGAGGATGCGCCAGCGCTCGTCGCGCACGCCGTCGAGGATGATCGTGGCCGCCTGGGCGGCCGTGGTGGGGGCGCTGTCGCGGAAGAAGTCGGACGCCACCTGCATCATGGCCGCGTCGGTGTCGGCGAGCTGCTCGGCGCCGTGCTTCATCGAGTTCTCGACGATCGACGTGCCGATGTGGCCCGGCATCACCACCGACACCTTCACGTGCGGTGCGTTGACGCGCAGGTCGGTGATGAGCGCCTCCGAGAAGCCCTTCACCGCGAACTTGGCGGCGGAGTACGCGGTGTGCGGTCGGTCGGGGCCGATGCTCGCCCAGAACCCGTTCACGCTCGAGGTGTTGACGAGATGGCCCTCCTCGGCCGCCACGAGGAGCGGGAGGAACGCCCGCGTGCAGTAGTACACGCCGAACCAGCACACGCCGAACGTGCGGTCCCAGGCCTCGCGGCTCGATGCGAGCATGCTCCCGCCGCCGCCGATGCCGGCGTTGTTGAACATCAGGTGCACGTGGTCGGTCTGGTGCTGCGCGACGACCTCGTCACGGAAGCGGAGCACCGCGTCCTCGTCGGACACGTCGCAGTGGTGGGTGGTGATCCGCACGTCGGCACCGTCGGCGAGCGCGAGCTCCTTGGTCCGCGCCATCGCGTCGTCGGACAGGTCGCACATCGCGACGTGGCAGCCAGCAGCGGCGAGCTGGACGACGAGCTCGCGGCCCATGCCACTGCCCCCACCGGTGACGACGGCGATCTTGTCCTGGAAGTCCTGCATCACCGGATCATGCTCGCTGGGTCGGCAGCGCACCGAAGCCGTGCGACCCGCCGCTCGGGTGGAGCGCCTCCATCGGGTCCTGCGTGTCGCCGAAGTACCCGAGCGCGTACGCGGCTCGCGAGTAGCCGACGAGCTTCGCGAGCGCCGGGTCGAGGGTGCGCGCCACCTCGGGCGGACACGACAGGTACTGGTTCTCCTCCTGTCGGAGCCAGCCGAGGCAGTAGTCGATGTTGACGGCGATGCGCCGGCCGTCGGAGCGGTTCGCGCCGCCGCCGTGGAACACCGAGCCGGTGTAGATGAGCACCGATCCGAGCGGCATCTCGGCGGGCTCGGTGTCGTCGTGCGTGGGCCGGGCGTCGTTCGGCCACGTCGTGCTGCCGGGGATCACGCGGGTGGCGCCGTTCTCCTCCGTGAAGTCCTGCATCGCCCAGATCGTGCTGATCTCCACCTCGAAGCCCGTGGGGAACGGGAACATGTCCCACGCCCACTGGTCGCGGTGGAGGTACTGCGCCGGCTCGCCCGGGCCGATGTCGATCACCTGGGTGAGGTGCAGCTGGTAGCTCGTCGAGTTCGTCCCGAGGATCCGGTCGCACACGCCGAGCACCACCGGGTGCATGACGAGCTCGCGGGCGGCGGGTGAGCGCGCCACGAGGCTGCCGGTGCGCTTCGTGTTGTGGCCCGAGAAGGCGTCGGGCCCGGCGGGTGTGGCGTCGCGGTACGGCGCCGTCTCGCCGATCACACGCTCGACGGTGTCGGCGTCGATCGCCCGCTCGACGATCGCCGCGCCGTCGGTGCGCACCGCGTCCGCGATGTCGTCGAGCGACGCGTCCGCGGCGAATCGCTGCGCGGCGTCCGTTGCGCGTGCCGCTCGAGATCCTCCTGGGTGGTGAAGCCGCGTGCCTTCATGGCGATCTCGGTCGGTACCGAGCCGGGGGCGATGCCGTTGACGCGGATCGCCGGCGCCAGCTCGGCCGCCATCGTCTGGGTGAGCGAGTTGAGTCCCGCCTTGCACGCGGCGTAGTGGCCGGCGGTCGGCGCGGGGCCGAAGGCCGCTCGCGACGAGATGTTGATGATGCAGCCGCGCTCCATCCGTGCGGCGGCGATCACCGAGCCGCGCCACGCCGCGGTGAGGTTGAGGAGCACCGCGGCGTCCCACGCGTCGCGGCCGAGCTCGGTGAGCGGCGTCATCACCGACGACCCGCCGGCGTTGTTGACCCACACCGTCAGTGGACCGAACGCCTCGATCGCAGCGTCGGCGAGCGCGACCAGCTGGTCGTCGTCGGTGACGTCGGTGGGCACGCCGATCGCCCGGCCGCCCGCGTCGCGGATGCTGGCGGCGACTGCCTCGACCTCGTTCGCCCGCCGCGCAGCGACCACGACCGCCGCCCCCTGCTCGGCGAAGCATCGTGCGATGCCTTCCCCGATGCCGCGGCCACCGCCGGTGACCACCGCGACCTGCCCGTCCATGTCGAACATCCCCATGGCTCGGAGTCTGGCAGTCGACCCCTTCCGGGAACTCTGTCACACCCCCTGCGTACGTTTGTTCGCATGTACGCGACCGAGCACTGGAGCGATCCGTCGGGGATGTCCCCGCTGGAGCTCGCTGCGCGGTTCGCCGAGCTGGAGCGTGCTCGTCGTGAGGTCGAGGCCGCGTTGGTGGCGGTGGTGGGTGAGGTGCAGCGCTCGGGTGCGCACCGTGCCGACGGGCACGCCTCGGTGTCCGGGTGGGTGAAGGCACTCGGGCGGTGGTCGGCGGCGGAGGCGTGTCAGCACCGTCAGGTCGCGGATCTCGCCGCCGCGGACGACG
>JALOLG010000155.1 GCA_025456105.1 Ilumatobacteraceae bacterium
GTCGACGGCGAGGTCGACGAGCGGGCCGAACCGCACGATGCCGGCGTTGTTGACCACCACGTCGGGGACGCCGAAGCGATCGACGACGCCGTCGATGGCCGCCTCGTCGGCCACCGAGGCCACGAGCGCCTCGGCGCCGGGCGGCAGCGACGCGGGCTCGACCACGTCGACGAGCCCCACGCGGTAGCCGCGCTCGGCGGCTGCCGCAGCGATGGCGGCGCCGATGCCCGCGGCGGCTCCGGTGACGAGCATCGACGGCGTGGCAGGCATCCCCGCGACCCTACCCACGGTAGGGTTCGCCCGGGAAGGGGTAGTCGTGATCCGACTAACGACGTACGCAGAGGCACGGGAGGCCTACCGCAGCAAGGAGCTCCGTCAGGCGCTCTACGACGAGGGCGACGCACTGATGCACGGCGTCATCGTCAACCTGCACGGACCCGAGCACCTCGCCCGGCGGCGGCTCGAGAACCGGCTGTTCCGGCGCGACACGTTCGCCTGGTACGAGTCGGCGGTGATCCCCGCGATCATCGCCGACGTGCTCGCACCGTCGGTGGCGGCCGGCCGCGGCGACCTGCTGCCGCTCGCCCGGCGCACCATGCTCACCCTCGCGCTCGGCGTGGCGGGTGTCGACCGGATCGAACCCGACGGCACCCCGGCCGCGGCGGCCGAGATCGACCGGCTGTACGCGCTGATGGACCGGCTCGCGAAGGCCTCCACCGTGGCGCACGCCACCGGCGACAAGGCCGCGATCGTGGCCGACGGCGACGCCGCGCTCGACGAGTTCCGGGTGACGTACTTCGACGCGGCGCGAGCCCGGCGCCTCGACCTGCTCGCACGGCTCGAGCGCGGCGAGATCGCCGACGACGAGCTGCCCCGCGACGTGCTCACCACCCTGCTGCGCAACCAGGACCGGCTCGACCTGCCCGAGGCCACGGTGCTGCGCGAGGTCGCCTACTTCCCGTGGGTCGGGTCGCACTCCACGTCGAACCAGCTGGTGCACGCGATGCACCACGTGCTCACCTGGCTCGACGAGCACCCGGGCGACCGCGAGCGGCTCACGGCCGATGCGGTCGAGCGGCAGCGGTTCGTGCACGAGTCGCTGCGGCTGCACCCGGCGAGCCCGGTGTCGCTGCGCCACGTGGAGGCCGACGTCGCGCTGCGGTCGGGCGTCGTGCTGCCGGCTGGTGAGGTGGTGGCGATCGACCTCGTGGCGGCCAACCGCGACCCGGCCGTGTTCGGCCCCGACGCCGACCGGTTCGATCCGCACCGCGAGCTGCCGGCCGAGGTGGCGCCGTGGGGCCTGAGCTTCGGGCACGGCGTGCACGCGTGCCTCGGCCAGGAGCTCGCGGGCGGCCTCGAGCTCGCGCCCGGCGACGACCTCGAGCACCACCTCCTCGGCGCGATCACGGTGATGATCGGGATCCTCCTCGAGCACGGCGCCCGCCCCGATCCCGACGATCCCCCCGAGCGCGACACCGCCACCACTCGCGACGTCTTCGCCCGCTACCCCGTCACCTTCCCGACGTTTTCGTGATTGGGGGGTGTCCATGCGACACCCCCCAATCACGAAAGCGCGATCAGGGGGCGGGGTGGTCGGCGGCCCAGCGGACCGAGTCGACGATCATCTGGTACCCGGTGCAGCGGCAGATGTTGCCCTCGAGGCCGGCGCGGATCTCGTCGTCGGACGGGTGCGGGTGCTCGGCGAGCAGGCTCGTGGCCGCCATCACCATCCCGGGGGTGCAGTAGCCGCACTGCAGGCCGTGGCACTGGCGGAACCCCTCCTGCACGGCGCTGAACCCGTCGTACGGCCCGGAGACGCCCTCGATCGTGGTGACCTCGTGGCCGTCGGCCTGGACGGCGAGCACGGTGCAGCTCTTCACGGCCTCGCCGTCGAGCAGCAGCGTGCAGGCACCGCAGTTGGAGGTGTCGCAGCCCACGTGCGTGCCGGTGAGCCGCTCGTGCTCGCGCACGTAGTGGACGAGCAGCGTGCGGGCGTCGATGCGGCGCTCGCTGCGGCGGCCGTTGACGGTGATGACGACGTCGACGTGGCGGGACATCAGCGGACCTCCCCGGTCGCGGCGCTCGACTCGTGCAGGATCCGCCACACCTTCTCGGGTGTGACGGGCATGTCGACGTGCTCGACACCGAACGGCGCGAGCGCGTCGACGATCGCGTTCACCACCGCGGCCGGTGCACCGACCGCGCCCGACTCGCCGATGCCCTTGGCCCCGAGCGGGTTGTTGGGGCACAGCGTGGTGATCCGTCCGGCGGTGTAGCCGGGCAGGTCGGGCGCCGACGGCACGAGGTAGTCGAGCAGGTTGGCGGTGATCGGCTGGCCGGTGCCGGGCGCGTACACGACACCCTCGTACAGCGCCTGCGAGATGCCCTGCGCGACCCCGCCGTGAACCTGGCCCTCGGCGAGCAGCGGGTTGATCACCGTGCCGCAGTCGTCGACCAGCACCATGTCGAGGATCGTCACGTCGCCGGTCTCGCGGTCGATCGACACGACGCAGCCGTAGGCGCCCGACGGGTACGAGAAGTTCGGCGACTCCTGGAAGAGGCGCTCCTCCAGCGACCCGGCGGCCAGCTCGGGCGGGAGGCGCAGCGGCTGGAACGACGCCCAGGCGACGTCACCCCAGCTCACCTTCTTGCCGGGCGAGCCGCGCACGTTGAACGCGTCGTCGCCCACCTCGAGGTCGAGCTCGGACGCCTCGAGCAGGTGGGCGGCGATCTTCTTCGCCCGCTCGAGCACGCGGGTGGACGCCACCTTCACGGCCGAGCCGCTCGTGGGCACGCCACGCGACCCCATCGTGCCGACGCCCTGCAGCACTGTGGCGGTGTCGCCGTGGCGCACCTCGATGCGGTCGTACGAGATGCCCAGCTCGTCGGACGCGATCTGGGCGAACGTCGTCTCGTGGCCCTGGCCGTGCGGCGACGAGCCGACGAACACGATCGCCGAGCCGTCGGGCTGCACGCGCACCTGGGCCGACTCCCACGACGCGAGGTGGCCGAATCCCTCGAGCGAGCCGTTCGGGCCGAACCCAGCGATCTCGAGCCAGCACGACAGGCCGATGCCGAGCAGCGGCGCGGTGGGATCGTCGCGGCGACGGGCCTGCTCGGCGCGCCGGGCGTCGTAGTCGAGCAGCCGGAGGCACTCGGCGAGCGCCGCCGGGAAGTCGCCCGAGTCGTACACGACGGGTTCGTTGTGGGTCTCGTACGGGAACGCCGACGGCGGGATGAAGTTGCGGCGGCGCACCTCGGCCGGGTCGAGCCCGGTGCGGCGGGCCACGACGTCGATGATCCGCTCGATCGAGTAGGCGGCCTCGGGCCGACCGGCACCCCGGTAGGCGGCGACCGGGGTGGTGTTGGTGACGACGGTGCGGAACGACGTCGACACCTTGGGGATTCGGTAGCAGCCGGCCGCCATCCACGACGTGAGCACGGCGAGGCCGAGCCCCGTGGGGTCCGGGTAGGCGCCGAGGTTCTGGCTGATCACGAAGCGGAGCGCGGTGATGGTGCCGTCGCGGTCGAAGCCGATGTCGATGTCGTGCACCTGGTCGCGGCCGTGCGCCATCTGGGTCATGGCCTCGCTGCGGGTCTGGGCGAACTTCACCGGCCGCCGCGTCCACTTCGACAGCAGCGGGGCGAGGAACAGCTCGGGGTACCACACGATCTTCGAGCCGAAGCCGCCGCCGACGTCGGGTGCGATGATGCGGCACCGGGTCTGGGGCACGTCGAGCCACGTGGCGAGGTAGTTGCGCAGGTGGTGCGGCGCCTGGAACGTGGCCCACATGGTGAGCCCGTCGGCCCCCCAGTCGGCGAGGCACGCCATCGCCTCGATGGGCACCGCGGCGCAGCGCTGGTTGACCAGGTGGAGGTGCGCCCGGCCGTGGCTGCGCTCGAGCTCGCGCTCGAGGTCGTCCATCGTCGGCACGACCGTGGCGACGTTGGAGCCGTGGTGCGGGAACAGCACCGGCGCGTCGGGCGCGGCGGCGTCCTCGATCGTGGTGACCACCGGGAGCGCCCGGTACTCCACCTCGATCGCGGCGACGGCGTCGGCGGCGACGTAGCGGTCCTCCGCCACCACCACTGCGACGGGCTCGCCCGCGAACCGCACGGTGTTGCGCGCGAGCACCGGCCGTTCGAGGTCGGGCAGCCCGCCGGGGAGGTCGGGGTAGTCGACGAGGTCGGCGGCGGTCCACACGCCGAGCACGCCTGGCATCTTCAGCGCGGCGCGGGCGTCGATGGCGACGATCTCCGCATGCGCTTCGGTGGACGTGACGAACTGCGCGAACGCGCAGCCGGGCGGTGCGAGGTCGTCGACGAACGTGCCCGTGCCCGACAGCAGGCGTGGGTCCTCCTTGCGCAGCACCTTGGCTCCGACGAGGCTCATGGCGTCTCCCTCCTCACGATCGTGCTCACGACCCATCTCATGGCTTGAGGTGGTGTCCTTCGCGGTCGGCCGGGTCGAACCACCACTCCTCGGCGTTCTGGCCGTGCACCCGCTTGCGGTACGACGAGAAGCCGACGGCGACGATGAGCGCGATGCCGAAGAACAGGCTCTCGATCCAGGTGCTGCCGATGCCGGCGAGCTGCAGGCCCTTCACACCCGACTGCAGCACGAACACGGCGAGCACCGCACCCCACACGTTGAAGCGCCGCTTGAACTGGGTCGAGCCGAGGAACGCCGCCGCGAACGCGGGCAGCAGGTACGGCGCACCCGACTGGGCCTGGGTGGAGCCGAACTGCGAGGCGAGCAGCACGCCGCCGAGCGCCGCGAACATCGCGGACGTGACGAGCGATCCGAACACGTAGCGGTCGGTCTGCACTCCCGCGAGCCGGGCGGCCTCGCGGGCGCCGCCGGTGGCGAACAGGTAGCGGCCGAGGGCGGTGTGCTCGAACACGAACCACACCACGAACGCGAGCACGAGGGCGTAGAGGACGGTCTTGTTGATGCCCCAGGCGAGCTCGGTGGTGAGGTCCTTGAAGCTGTCGGGGAAGCCGAGGATCGAGCGGTTGTTCGAGCGCCAGACCGCGTACGCGGTGAGCACCGAGCTGGTGCCGAGCGTGGCGATGAAGCTGTCGATGTGGATCTTCACCACCAGGAACCCGTTGAACGCGCCCACGACGAGGCCGACCGCGAGCGCGGCCGCGATGGAGACGGGAACCGACCACTGCGCCTCCACGAGCGCCCACGCGACGGTGACCGACGACGCGGAGATGGTGGCCGCGATCGACAGGTCGAACACCCCGGCGGCCAGCGGCACGAGCAGCCCGATCGTGACGGCCACGAGGATCGCGATCTGGTTGAGCACCGAGCGGTGCGTGAGCCACGTCAGCCACGTCTCGGGGATCCACAGGGTGAACACCACCCAGATCAAGCCGTACAGGTAGACGACGCCGATGTTGCGCGGGTGGAGCTGCTTCCACTTGAGCGGCGAGCGGCGCGTGTCGAAGCGGCTGTCGATGCGGTCGCTGCGCTCGACCTTCTTCTCCTTCACCCGGTGTCGTCGGGTGATCTTGTTCTTCTCGAGCACGAGGCGGGCGCGGACCTCGCCGGTCTGGTCGTCGATCTTCATGAACCTGCTCCCCCGCGCAGCTTGGTCCGCAGGCGGCGCACCATCGTGGCGAACCGTCCGCCGGTGACGACCGGCTCGGGCGCCGCCGGTTCGGTGACGGCTTCCTCCACCGGCTCGGGCGGCGCGTCGTGGTCGTCGCGGAGCACGGTGAAGCGGATCGGCTCGCGGGCGACCTTCATGGTCTTGCGGTTCGAGGTGGCACCGAGCGTCTCGGCGACCAGGCGCTCCTCGCTGAGGGCGTCGCCGGCGAGCTCGGCGGCGATCGTGCCAGCGCGCATCACGAGCACACGGTCGCACAGGTGGACGAGCTCCTCCGCGTCGGACGACGTGACGAGCACCGCCATCCAGGCGGCGGCCGACTC
The DNA here is from genome assembly GCA_025456105.1 of Ilumatobacteraceae bacterium. Taxonomy (GTDB): domain Bacteria; phylum Actinomycetota; class Acidimicrobiia; order Acidimicrobiales; family Ilumatobacteraceae. The sequence goes on from JALOLG010000155.1 coordinate 5,942, forward strand.
GGCGATGCGGGCGTAGATCGACGCCTTGGCGCCGATGTCGACGCCCTGGGTGGGCTCGTCGAGCAGCAGCACCTTCGGCTCGGTGCGCAGCCACCGGGCGAGCACGGCCTTCTGCTGGTTGCCACCGGAGAACTTCTCCATCCGGCGCTCGAGGAGCGGGGGCTGCACGTCGAGCGCGTCGACCCACTGGGCGACGTCGGCGCGCAGCTCGCGCTCACGCAGGACGCCGCCGCGCTGGGCCGGGCCGAGGCGCGGGAGCGGCACGTGCTTCACCAGGCGGTCCTGCGGGTCGAGCCCGCGCACCTTGCGGTCGGCGGGGACGAACGCCATGCCGGCGCGCAGCGAGTCGCGCGGCGTGGCGAACACCTTGCACTTGTCGACGAGCACCTTGCCGGCGAAGCGGGGCGTGGCGCCGTAGAGCGCGCCGGCGATCTCGTCGCGGCCCGAGCCGACGAGCCCCGCGATGCCGAGCACCTCGCCGCGGTGGATCTTGAGCGACACGCCGCGCAGCGTGATGCCGAACACCATCTCGGCCTCGAGCACGGGCCGGCCGTGCCGGGTGGGGGCGGGCGGGTAGAGCGAGTCGACGGAGCGGCCGACGATGAGCTCGACGAGCGCCGACTCGTCGAGGTGGTGGGCGGGGATGCCGCTGCCGACCACCCGGCCGTCGCGCAGCACCGTGATGCGATCGGCGAGGCCGAGCACCTCGTCGAGGACGTGGCTCACGAACAGCACGCCGACGCCCTCGGCGGCCACGCGGCGCACCTCGCGGAACAGGGCGTCGACCTCGCTGCGGTCGAGCGACGCGGTGGGCTCGTCGAGGATCAGCAGCGCGGGCTTCGTGCCGTCGTCGTCGTCCTGGAGCGCCCGAACGATGGCGACGGCGGTGCGCTCGGCGGCCGACAGGGTGGCGACGGGCTGGCGGACGTCGGGGGCGAGGCCGAACCGCAGGAGCAGCTCCTGGGCACGGGCGGCTTCGGCGCGCCAGCGGATCCGGCCGCCGGCGCCGGTGAGGTAGCCGCGGCCGAGCCCGAGGTTCTCGATCGTCGAGAGCGTGGGCACGAGGCCGAGGTCCTGGTGCACCACGCGGATGCGGCGACGGTCGTCGGCGTCGAGGTGCCACAGGTCGACGGGGCGGCCGTCGAGCCGCACGACGGCGCCGTGGTCGGCGCGCACGTAGCCGGCGAGCAGCTTGATGAGGGTCGACTTGCCCGAGCCGTTCTGGCCGACGAGGGCGTGCACCTCACCGGGGAGGACGTCGATCGCCGCGTCGGCGAGGGCGACCTGACCGGGGTAGGTCTTGGAGATGGATTCGATCTGGAGCACGGGAGCGGGGGTCACCGTGGTGGTGACGCTCCCGCTCCCCTGCTCCGTCGTCGGATCCATCCGTGGGGCGTCAGCCCGCCCAGAGCTCGGTGAACTGCTCCTGGAAGCCCTCGACACCGGGCCACAGGGCGTTCGGGTCGTCGATGGTGTCGGCCTCGAGGATCTGCAGCGGCAGACCGCCCGACAGGATGTCGGGACGGCCGTCGATGACCGCGAGCTCGGGCGTCTCGGCCCGGCCGGGGCCCTCACCGGCGAGGATCCGGGCGGCGGCGTCGATCGCCCGCCAGCCGAGCAGCTCGGAGGCGATGCCGACCTCGGCCACCTGGTGCTGGCCGTTGACGATGAAGTTGAAGTTGAGCGGACCGCCGGCCTGCGAGATCGCGACGGCCTGGTCACCCAGGTCGGCGGCCTCGATGGCCTCGGGCACGCCGAACAGCATCCCGCCGAACGCGTACGAGACGAAGTCGACGTTCGGGTTGGCCTGCAGCTCGGACACCACCAGGCCCGGCAGGTTGGTGCCGAGGTCGGTGACGGCCACCTCGATCACCTTGACGTTGCAGTCGGGGCACGCCTCGGCGATCTCGGCCTCGAAGCCCTCCTGCACGATCGACAGCACCGGGAACGTGGGCAGGCCGACGAACAGGATGTCCTTGGTGGTGCTGGTGACGGCTGCGTAGTCGGCCATCAGGACGCCGTAGAAGTAGTAGTCGTCCTGGGTGAGGAGGTTCACGTCGATGCCGTCACCCGGCTCGTACACCTCCGGCAGCGACCACGCCACGACGGGGATGCCGGCCTCCTGGAGGGTGGCGAGCTGGGGCTCGAACCACTCGCGCGGGTTGCCGCTGGTGAGCACCACGTCGGGCTCGGCGGCGATGGCCGCGTCGAACGCCGCGGCGACGGTGTCGGGCGTGTCCTGGTGGGAGGCCGTCTCGTACTCCCAGCCGGCCGCCGCAGTCGCCGACTCGAGGCCGGTGGCGATCTCGGCGCACACGGGCACGCTGCACTGCACGTAGAACACCTTCACGCCGGGCTCGACGGCGATCGGCTCGTTGAGCGGGAGCTCGGTGACGTCCTGACGGAACTCGTCGACGCGAGCCTGGGCGAGCTCGGAGCCGCCGCCGGCGGGCGCCTCGGTGCCAGCAGGTGCCTCCGTGCCAGCGGGCGCCTCCGTGCCGGCCGGTGCCTCCGTGCCGGCGGGCGCCTCGGTCGAGGCCGAGCCGCCGTCGTCATCGTCGTCGCCGCAGGCCGCGGCCACGAGGCCGAGCACCGCGAGTGCGGCGACGAGGCGTCGGGACGTGCGGGCGCTGCGCGTCGTGGTTCGCGTCATGGTTCCCCCTCCATGTGGTTCGTCGGGCGGAAGCGCCCGACATGTGTTCGTCGGGCACGGGCGCCCGGCCGGGACACCGTAGCCCGCGGCCGTGGGGCGTCGCTAGATCCCTGACGACGCTCCGGTTCGCGCCGGCCCGGTACTGTCGGCGGCGTGTCGACCGACCAGGCGCTCGAGCTGCTGAAGGCGGCCGGGATGTCGGGCTACGAGGCCAAGGCCTACGTGGCGCTGCTCACGGCGCCCGAGCCGCTCAACGGCTACGAGGTGGCCAAGGCGTCGGGGGTGCCCCGGAGCACGGTGTACGAGACGCTGTCGAAGCTGGTGGCGCGCGGCGCGGCGTTCGAGGTGAAGCGCTCGGGAAACGGCACGGCCTACGTGGCGCTGCCGTCGGAGGCGCTGGTGGGTCGGCTGCGGCGCGACCTGTCGAGCACGATCGACGGCCTGGCCGCCGTGCTGCCGTCGCTGGGCGCTCCCCGTGACGCCCACCTGGTGCAGCACGTGCACGGCCTCGACGCCGTGCTCGACCGGGCGATCGACGTCGTGGAGGGCGCACGCCACGACGTGTTCGTGTCGGTGTGGCCCGACGAGGTCGAGCGGCTGCGACCGGCGCTCGACGATGCCATGGCCCGGGGTGTGGTGGTGTCGATGATCACCTTCGGCGAGCTCGACGAGCCGGTGGGGCACTCGTGGGTGCACCGGTTCTCCGAGCCCGACGTGGTGCTCGAGCGGCTGGGCTGCCGGATCTTCACCGTGGTGGCCGATCGCGACGCGGTGCTGATCGGTGGCATCGACAACGCCGACGCGTGGGGCCTGTGGAGCGACGACCCGGCCGTCGTCCTCGTGGCGGCCGAGTACGTGCGCCACGACATCGCGATGCAG
>JALOLG010000461.1 GCA_025456105.1 Ilumatobacteraceae bacterium
CCGGTACCCGTCGGAGCTCTCGACGGGCCAGCGTCGGCTCGTCGGTGTCGCCCGGGCGCTCACCAGCGAGCCGGAACTGCTCCTGCTCGACGAGCCTGCGGCCGGCCTCGACTCCACCGAGAGCCAGGAGCTCGGCCGTCGCCTGCGCCGCCTGCTCGACGAGGGGATCACCCTCTTCCTCGTCGACCACGACATGGGCCTCGTGCTCTCCATCTGCGACGAGCTGTACGTGCTCGACTTCGGCAAGCGGATCGCTGCGGGCACACCGGCGGAGATCCAGTCCGACCCGGCGGTGATCGCCGCCTACCTCGGCGACGACCACGAGATCGTGCACGCCGCGGACCACGCACCCGTCGACGACACGGCCGGCACGGCCGGGTCCGAACAGCCGGCGTCGAGCAGCACGGGGGTGGACGCATGAGCGAGCGGGTCATCGAGCTGACCGGCTACCGCACGGGGTACGAGGGCGTCGTCGTCGTCAACGACATCGACCTCCACGTCGACGCAGGCGAGATCGTCGCCCTGCTCGGCCCGAACGGCGCCGGCAAGTCCACCACCCTGCTCGGCATCTCCGGGCTCCTCCCCACGCTTGCGGGGACGGCCCTCGTGAACGGGCACCCGGTGGACACCAGGCGGCCGCACCGCTCGGCGCGTGACGGCGTGGCCCACGTGCCCGAGGACCGCGGCCTGCTCCCCACGCTCACCGTGGCCGAGAACCTGCGCCTGGGCCGACGCGGGCACAAGGACGCCGAGGCCGAGGTGCTCGATCTGTTCCCCGCCCTCACACGGCTGCTCGACCGCCGCGCCGGCCTCCTGTCGGGCGGCGAGCAGCAGATGCTGTCGCTCGCCCGCGCGCTGGTGAGCCGGCCCAAGGTGCTGTTGATCGACGAGATGAGCCTCGGGCTCGCGCCGCTGATCGTGCAGAGCCTCGTCACCAAGGTCGGGGAGATCGCCGCATCGTCCGGGGTCGGGGTGCTGATGGTGGAACAGCACGTGCACATGGCGCTCTCGGTCGCCGACCGCGCCTACGCCATGAGCAAGGGCCGGATCGTCCTGCAGGGCACGGCAGCGGAGCTCGCCGAACGGTCGGACCTCCTCACCGCCGGCTACCTCGGCGGCCTCGACGAGCTCGCCGACGGCAACGCGCCCTCGGCAGCGGAGACGGGTGCCTGATGCCGCCGTCGATCCGCGTGGTGCTCGAGCGGGAGGGCGACGTCGTCGCCCTGCGCGACGACCGCCAGGAGCTCACGTGGTCCCAGGTCGACGACCTCCTCGACCGCGTCGCCGGTCGGGTGGCGGCCCTGGACCTCGGGCCGGAGCGACGGCTCGCCGTGTTCGCGCCCAACAGCGCCGAGACCGCGCTCGCCTACATCGGCGGGCTCTTCGGTGGCGCCTCCGTGGTGCCGGTGAACTTCCACCTCACCGCACCCGAGGCCGCCTACATCCTCCGCGACTCGGAGTCCGCCGCGGTGCTCTGCGACGGCAGCACCCTCGACCGTGCGCTCGAGGCCGCCGAGGAGGCGGGCGTGGGCACCGTGGCCGGATCCCGCCACCGTCGCGCCCCGGCCGAACCTCATGTACACGTCGGGGACCACCGGGTTCCCGAAGGGCACCGACATGCCGCCGTCGATGTTCGCCCCGGGCGACACGGTGGCCGAGCACGTCGCCAACATGCTGGCCACCCATCCGTTCGCCGCATCGGGCCCGCACCTCGTGGTCGGGCCGATGTACCACACCGGACCGCTCACCTCGGTCCGGCTGCTCGCCGGCGGCGTGCCGCTCATCGTGCTGCGGCGGTTCGACCCCGAGGCCGTGCTCGCCGCCATCCACGAGCACCGCCCCGGCTCCTCGCAGATGGTGCCCACCCACTTCGTCCGGCTGCTGGCCCTGCCGCAGGACGTCCGCGACCGCTACGACGTCTCCTCGATCCGGACGGTGGGCCAGACCGGCGCCGCCTGCCCGGTGCCGGTCAAGGCGCAGATGATCGAGTGGTGGGGACCCGTGTTCCTCGAGGTGTACGGGGGATCCGAGGTCGGGGTGCTCTGCTCCATCACCTCCACCGAGTGGCTCGAGCACCGGGGCTCGGTCGGACGGCCGCGTGAGCAGTTCGAGGTCCTGGTCGTCGACGACGACGGCAACCCGGTGGCGCCCGGGGTGGAGGGTCGCCTCTACTTCCGCGACCGCACGGGTCGGGGCATCGTCTACCGCAACGATCCCGCCAAGACGGCCGCCGCCCACCTCGAGCCCGGCGTGCTCACCCTCGGCGAGGTGGGGTACGTCGACGAGGACGGTTACGTCTACATCACCGACCGGTTCAGCGACATGGTGGTGTCCGGGGGCGTCAACCTGTACCCGGCCGAAGCCGAGCAGGTGCTGATCGACCACCCGGCCATCGCCGACGTCGCCTGCATCGGCGTGCCCGATCCCGAGATGGGTGAGCGCCTCGTGGCCCTGGTGGTGCCGACCGACCCGACCGCGCCGCCCGAGCCCACGGCACTGCTC
>JALOLG010000156.1 GCA_025456105.1 Ilumatobacteraceae bacterium
ATCTTCGGCAGCGTGTAGTGGAACAGGTTGTACGTCCCGCCGTACAACGACGGCGACGACACCACGTGGTCACCGGCCTCGGCGAGGGTGAGGATCGCCAAGGTCTCGGCCGCCTGACCGCTGGACACCACGAGGGCGCCGGGCAGGCCGACGGCGGTGGTGATGCCGCCCTCGAGGGCGCTCAGCCGCCCTTCGAGCACGCCTTGGGTGGGGTTCATGATCCGCGTGTAGATGTTGCCGATCTCGGCCAGCGCGAACAGGTTCTGGGCGTGCGCCGAGTCGCGGAACTGGTAGCTGGTCGTCTGGTAGATGGGCACGGCCCGCGCCCCCGTCGTGGGGTCGGCCTCCTGCCCGGCGTGGATCTGACGGGTCTCGAAGCCCCAGCTCGACGGATCGCTCATGACGGATGTGCCCTCCTTGGATCGGACCAGGGCACGCTAGGCAGTCGAATCCCGACTTCGCAAGTCGGAATTAGAGTGGCGCTCCTCCTCAGCCGCCGCTGGCGTCGGCCACCTTGGTCTTGCCGGCCGAGATCCACGGCATCATCGAGCGCAGGCGGGCGCCCACGGCCTCGATCGGGTGCGCCTTGCCCTTCTCCTGCAGCTCCTTGTAGTGCTTGCGGCCGCTCTCGCTCTCGGCGATCCACTCGTCGGCGAACTGGCCGCTCTGGATCTCGCCCAGGATCTTCTTCATCTCCGCCTTGGTGGCGTCGGTGATGATCCGCGGGCCGCGTGTGAGGTCGCCGTACTCGGCGGTGTCGGAGATGCTGTAGCGCATCCCGGCGATGCCCTCCTCGTACATGAGGTCGACGATCAGCTTCACCTCGTGGAGGCACTCGAAGTACGCCATCTCGGGCGCGTCGCCGGCCTCGGTGAGCGTCTCGAACCCGGCTTGCACGAGGCGGGTGAGGCCGCCGCACAGCACGACCTGCTCGCCGAACAGGTCGGTCTCGGTCTCCTCGGGGAACGTCGTCTCGATCACGCCGGCGCGGGCGCCGCCGATCGCCTCGGCGTACGAGAGCGCGAGCGCCTTCGCACCGCCGGTGGCGTCCTGCGCGACCGCGATGAGGCACGGCACGCCACCGCCCTCGGTGTAGGTGCGGCGCACCAGGTGGCCGGGGCCCTTGGGGGCGATCATGATCACGTCGACGCCCTCAGGCGGGGTGATCCGGCCGAAGCGGATGTTGAACCCGTGCGCGAACGCGAGCGCCTTGCCGGGCGTCATGTGGGCGGCGATGTGCTCGTCGAAGATCCGCTTCTGCTCGGTGTCGGGGGCGAGGATCATCACCACGTCGGCCCACTCGGCGGCGTCGTCGATCGACTTCACCTCGAGGCCGGCCTCGGTGGCCTTGCGGGCCGACGACGACCCCTCGCGCAGGCCGACGCACACGGCGACGCCGGAGTCCTTGAGATTGAGCGCGTGGGCGTGGCCCTGCGAGCCGTAGCCGATGATCGCGACCTTGCGGCCGCGGATGATGGAGCCGTCGGCGTCGGCCTCGTAGTACACGTTGGCGGCCATCTCAGCCCACCTTTCCCTTTCCGGTGTCGACGGCGCGCAGCCGTGCCTGACGATCGATCTTTGCCAGCGCCACCCGCCCGGTGCGCTGGAGCTCCACGATGCCATAGCCGGACAGCAGCGCTTCAAAATCGTCGAGCTTGTCGGGGTGGCCCTCGAGGCTCACCGTGAGCGCCTCGACGCCGACGGCGAGGATCTTGCCCTCGAAGATGTCGACGAGCTGGGCGACCTGGCTGCGGGTCTCGGCGTCGGTGCGCACGGTGGCGAGCAGCAGCTCGCGCTCCACCGAGCGGCGCGGGTCGAGCTCGGAGATCTTCACCACCTCGACGAGCTTGAACAGCTGCTTCACGATCTGCTCGAGCGGCGCCGAGTCGACGTCGACGACGATCGTGATGCGGCTCATCCCCTCGTCCTCGGCCGGCGCGACGGCGAGCGAGAAGATGTTGTAGCCGCGACGGGCGAACAGGCTGGCCACGCGGGCGAGCACGCCCGGGCGGTTCTGCACCAGCACCGAGAGGATGTGGTGGTTCCTGGGGGCGGGGGTGGTGCTCATCGGAGGTGCTCCCGGCGGTCGTTCTGGGTGGGGTGGACGAGGACGTCGTCGTTGGAGTGGCCGGCGGGGACCATCGGGAAGACCTTCTCCCCGCTGTCGACGCGGAACTCCACCACGACCGGGCGGTCGTTGACCGCGTTCGCCTTCTCGATGGCGGGCTCGACCTCCTCGGGCGCCTCGACGCGGATGGCGACGCAACCCATCGACTCGGCCCACTTCACGTAGTCGGGCACGTCGGTCGACAGGTACACCTCGCTGTAGCGCTCGTCGTAGAACATCTCCTGCCACTGGCGGACCATGCCGAGGTAGCTGTTGTTGAGCAGCGCGACCTTGATGGGGATGCGCTCGACGGTGGCCGTCACCAGCTCCTGGGCGGTCATCTGGAAGCAGCCGTCGCCGTCGACCGCCCACACGGTGCGGTCGGGGCGGCCGATCTTGGCGCCGATCGCCGCCGGGATCGAGAAGCCCATCGTGCCGAGGCCGCCGGAGTTGACCCACGTGTACGGCTCGTTGAACTGCCAGTACTGCGACGTCCACATCTGGTGCTGACCGACGCCGCTCGCCACGATCGTGCCCTCGGGCGCGGCGTCGCGCAGCTTCTCGAGGCAGAACTGCGGCTTGAGCGCGTTGCCGGGCTCCGACGGCTCGTACGTGAGCGGGAACTGCTCGCGCCAGCCCGAGATGCGGCTCTTCCACGCCGTCGTGTCGGCCTGCGTCTCGCCGCCGGCCTGCAGGTCGCGGATCGCCTTCACGATCTCCTCGATCACGAGGCGGCAGTCGCCCACGATCGGCACGTCGGGTCGGCGGACCTTGCCCTGCTCGGCCGGGTCGATGTCGACGTGGATCACCTTGGCCTCGGGGGCGAAGCTCGCCACCTTGCCGGTGATGCGGTCGTCGAAGCGGGCGCCGAGCGCGATCAGCAGGTCGGACTTCTGCATCGCCGTGATCGCGGTGGCGTTGCCGTGCATGCCGGGCATGCCGAGGCACAGCGGGTGATCGTCGGGGAACGCGCCCCGGGCCATGAGCGTGGTGACCACCGGGATCTGGGTGAGCTCGGCGAGCTCGCGCAACGCCTCGGCGGCGCGGGCCTTGAGGATGCCGCCACCCACGTAGAGCACCGGGCGCTCGGCGGCCAGGATCAGGCGGGCCGCCTCCTTCACCATCCGCGGGTGCCCCTTCATGGTCGGGCGGTAGCCGGGCAGCGAAGCGGCCACCTCCTCGTCGGTGGGCCACTCCCAGCGGGTCTCGTTCTGGAGGACGTCCTTCGGGAGGTCGATCAGGGTCGGCCCCGGGCGGCCCGTCGTGGCGATGTGGAACGCCTGGCGGACGGCGAGGGTGACCTCGTCGGCCGACATGACGAGCTCGTTGTGCTTGGTGACCGAGCGGGTGATGCCGACGGTGTCGCACTCCTGGAACGCGTCGGTGCCGATCGCCCCGGTGGGCACCTGGCCGGTGATGCCCACCATCGGGATCGAGTCCATGTAGGCGTCCATCAGCGGCGTGACGAGGTTGGTGGCCGCCGGGCCGGAGGTCACCATCGCCACGCCGGGACGGCCGGTCACGTGGGCGTACCCCTCGGCCATGTGGCCGGCGCCCTGCTCGTGGCGCACGAGGATGTGGCGGATCGTCGACTCGAGCAGCGGGTCGTACGCCGGCAGGATGCACCCGCCGGGGAGGCCGAACATGACCTCGACGCCCTCGTGCTCGAGGGCGTGGATGAGGGCTTGCGCCCCGGTCATCCGGGTGCCCGGTGCGATGCGGCTGGTACTCATGGGTGTCTCCGTTGTGGGGTGTTCACGGGTGGTGGGGTCGAGGCGGGCCGAAAAACGAAACGACCTCCCGGCTGGGAGGTCGAGGGCGCACGCGGCGAGGGAGCCGGGTGCGCTACTGGATGAGTACGACGAGGGTGCGAGGGGCGCACATCGCTGCAGAGTCTCTCATGCGATCGGCGATCGCGCAACCCGTCACGGGATGTCCACGCCCTGCATCCGTGCGGCGGTCACGGTGTTCTCGAGCAGGCAGGCGATGGTCATCGGGCCGGTGCCGCCGGGCATGGGCGTGATCCAGCCGGCGATCGGCTCCACGGCGGCGAAGTCGACGTCGCCCACGATGCCGGTCTCGGTGCGAGAGATGCCGACGTCGATCACGGCCGCGCCGGGCCGCACGTGGTCGGCGGTGATCATGCGGGCCTGGCCGGCGGCGGCCACGACGATGTCGGCCTCCCGGCACACACCGACGAGGTCGGCCGTGCGGGAGTGGGCGAGCGTGACCGTGGCGTCGACGCCCTTGCGGGCGAGCAGCAGGGCCAGCGGCAGGCCGACCAGCGTGGAGCGGCCCACCACGACTGCTCGCTTCCCGCTCGTGGGCACCTCGTAGCGCTCGAGCAGGCGGATCACGCCGAGCGGCGTGCACGGCACCAGGCCGGGACGACCCCGCACGAGCCGACCCATCGACCGCTCGGTGAGGCCGTCGACGTCCTTCTCGGGTGGCACGAGGTCGAGCACCCGCTCCTCGTCGAGCCCGGCGGGCAGAGGGAGCTGCACGAGGATGCCGTGCACCGACGGGTCGGCGGCGAGTGCCGCGACCTCAGTCTCGACCTCGGCCTGGGTGGCCGACCCCGGCAGCTCGACGTGGCGCGACACCATGCCCGCCTCGGCGGCCTTGCGGTGCTTGTTGCGGACGTAGACGTGGCTCGGCCCGTCGTCGCCCACGAGCACGGTGGCGAGGCACACCGGCGGCGACCCGGCCGCCACGAGGCGCGCTGCGATCGCCGCGACGACCTCGTCGCGCAGCTGGTTGCCGTCCATGAGCGTGCCCATCCCGGGCGACGATACGCCCTGCGCCAGGCGCCGACCTCAGGCCGCCACGGTCACTCCCGGTCGTCGGTCGGTGGTGGGTCCGGTGTGCCAGACGGTGCCGTCGGGTCGGGTCCAGGTCGCGACCCGATCACGATCGAGGCTGAGTCCCCAGCCGCCTTCGTGCACGAGGTGGTGATGGGTCTCACAGATCGGCG
>JALOLG010000004.1 GCA_025456105.1 Ilumatobacteraceae bacterium
TTGAGCGGCACGACCACGCCGCCGCCCAGGAACGCCGCGTGCCACAGGTTCACGTAGCGCCGCGAGTTGCCGGCCAGCACGGCGAACCGGTCGTCGGCCGCCAGCCCGAGCGCGCGGCGGTGCGCGTCGGCCAGGCGCAGCGACCGGTCGACGTGGTCGGCCAGCTGCTCGGTCGAGCCGTCGTCGTCGATGAACGCCGGCCGGTCGCTCGCTCGCGCCGCCGCGCCGAGCAGCAGGCGTGGATAGATCAGCTCCTCCATCGGTTCCCCCTGTGATCGCCCGATCCGTTCCCCAGCGGCCGACCGTACTGAACTCGATCGCCATGGACGGATCCCGAGCGACCGGCGCCCCACCCGCGATCGGCATCACGCTGATGCTCACCGACCGGTCGATCCACCCGACCGAGCTCGCACGCGAGGTCGAGGCGCGTGGCTTCGAGTCGCTGTTCCTGCCCGAGCACAGCCACATCCCCACCTCTCGGCGCACGCCCTGGCCCGGCTCGCTCGACCCCACCACCCCCCTCCCCGACTACTACGCGCGCCTCGTCGACCAGACCGTGTCGCTCGCGATGGCCGCCGCGGTCACCGAGCGGCTCGTGCTCGGCACCGCGGTCACCCTCGTCGCCCAGCACGACCCGATCTGGCTGGCCAAGCAGGTGGCCACGCTCGACGCGCTCTCGGGCGGACGCGTGCTGATCGGCGCCGGCTTCGGGTGGAACCGCGAGGAGGCCGAGAGCCACGGCGTCGTGCACGGCGACCGGCGGCGCCTGGTGGAGGAGCACGTGGCGCTCATGCGGACGCTCTGGCGCGACGAGGTGGCCGAGTTCCGGGGCGAGCTCGTCTCGCTCGAGCCGTCGTGGGCCTGGCCCAAGCCGGCGCGGCCGGAGGGGCCGCCGGTGCTGCTCGGTGGCGGGACCGGCCCGGTGCTGCTCGACGCGATCGTCCGCTGGGCCGACGGGTGGATGCCCATCACGGCCCGTCCCTCGCTCGGCGACCGGCTCGAGCGCCTCCGGGCCGCCTGGACCGAGGCGGGCCGCGACCCCGACCGCCTCCAGATCGCCGTGATGGGGGCCACCACGGACCCGGCGGGGCTCGAGCAGCTCGGGCGCGAGGGCGTGCAGCGAGCCGTGCTCACGATCTGGAGCGAGGACCGCGACGAGATCCTGCGGACGCTCGACGAGCTGGCCGAGCTGCCGCGCCGGCTGCACGGCTGACGGCCCCGGTGGGAGCCCGCCCGGCCGCCGGTAGCATCGACGGGCGCTGTTCCCGGTCTCCCGAGTCACCAGAGGCACCACCATGTCCGACACCGTCCTCATCGCCCACACCGGCCGCGACACCGGCAGTAGCGCGTCGCGCCGGATGCGCCGCGACGACATGATCCCGGCCGTCGTGTACGGCCAGGGCATGGAGCCGATCTCGATCGCCGTCAACCGCCGCGATCTCCGTCACGCCCTGTCGGGCGGCGCCGGCGTCAACACCGTGCTCGACCTCACGATCGACGGCACCGTGTACCCCGCCATCGTCAAGGAGATGCAGCGCCACCCGGTGCGCCGCACCGTGGCGCACGTCGACTTCGTGCAGGTGAACCTCAGCGAGGAGATCACGGTGTCGATCCCGGTCCGCCTCGAGGGCGAGGCCCGCGACGTCACCGACAACGGCGGCATCGTCGATCCGGCCGTCGACACGATCGAGGTGTCCACCCGCCCGCGCGACATCCCCGACGAGATCGTCATCGACATCTCCGCCATGCAGATGGACTCGGTGATCCGCCTCGGCGACCTCCCGATGCCAGCCGGCGTCACCGCCCTCGGCGACCCCGAGATGCCGGTGGTCACGGTGCTGCTCACCAGCCGCGAGGAGCCGGCCGAGGCCGCCGCCGAGGCCGAGGGTGAGGCTGGCGAGGCCGAGGGCGGCAGCGCCGCCGACGCCGACTGAGCGTCGACCCGGCCAACCTCTGCACCACCTGCGCCAGCAGCACGGTGAAGCTCTTCGGTCGTCGAGACGGCGGTGACGCCCCGTTCCGATGGCTGGTCGTCGGCCTCGGGAACCCGGGGTCGTCGTACGCCGGGACCCGGCACAACGTCGGGGAGGACGTCGTCCGGGTCCTGGCGCAACGACGCGGCGACGCGCTGCGCGCCGGCCGCGACCAGGCCCTCGTGGCCGAGTCGCGGATCGACGACGAGCGAGTCGTGCTCGCGTTCCCGATCACCTACATGAACGAGTCGGGCCGCTCGGTCGCCGCACTCGTCCGCCGCTACCGCATCGACGACCCGGCCCACCTCGTGGTGGTGCACGACGAGCTCGACCTGCCTCCCGGCACGGTGCGGGTGAAGGTCGGCGGCGGCCTCGCCGGCCACAACGGCCTGCGCAGCATCGCCCAGCAGCTCGGTACGAACGACTTCGTGCGGGTGCGCATCGGCGTGGGCAAGCCCCCGTCGAAGGAGCGGGGCGCCAGCCACGTCCTGAGCAAGCTGCGCGGCGCCGAGCGCGAGCTCCTCGACGTCGCCGTGGCGGTGGCCGCCGACGCCGTGGCCACGATCGTCACCGACGGCCCCGATGCCGCCATGCGCGACGTCAACGCACGCGGATGATGCTCGCCGACCTCCCTCCGCTGCTCCGCGACGAGCCCGGCCTCACCCGTGCGCTCGGCGACCCGAGCGCACGGCTCGCCGTCGGCGAGGCCGCCCGCCCGATCGCGCTCGCTGCCCTCGCCGGGCTGTCGCACCACCGACCGCTCGTCGTGGTGTGCCCCACCGGCACCGCCGCCGGCCAGCTCGCCGACGACCTGGCGGCGTTCGTCGAGCCGGGCGACGTCGAGGTGTTCCCGGCATGGGAGACGCTGCCCTTCGAGCGGGTGAGCCCCAGCGTCGAGGCCATGGGTCAGCGGCTGCGGGTCCTCTGGCGGCTGCACTCACCCGACCGCAGCCCCGCGGTGGTGGTCACCAGCGTCCGTGCCGCGCTGCAGCGGCTGGGGCCCGGCGCCGACGAGATCGAGCCGGTGGCGGTGCGCCCCGGCGACGTCATCGACCCCGACGAGCTGTGCGAGACCCTCGTGCACTTCGGCTACCGGCGCGAGGAGCTGGTCGAGCACCGCGGCGAGTTCGCCCGCCGCGGCGCCATCGTCGACGTCTTCCCCTCCACCGCCGACACCCCGATCCGCATCGACCTGTGGGGCGACGAGGTCGACCGGCTCACGCGGTTCGGCGTCAACGACCAGCGCTCCACCGACGACCTCGACGAGGCGCTGGTGTTCCCCGCACGCGAGCTCCTGCCCGACGACGCGGTCCGCGAGCGTGCCGCCGCGCTCGTGGCGACCGAGCCGTGGGGTCGCGAGCACTGGGAGCGACTCGCCGAGGGCTTCCACTTCGACGGCATGGAGTCGTGGCTGCCGTGGCTCACCGACGGCGACCGGCTGCTCGTCGACGTGCTCCCCGACGCCGCCAAGATCGTGCTCGTCGAGCCCCGTCGCATGCGCGACCGAGCGATCGACCTGCTCGCCGAGGAGGACGACCTCGCCCGCTCGCTCGCGTCCACGTGGGCGCGCGACGCCACCACCTCCTTCCCGCGCCTGCACGCCGATCCCGACGCCCTCCTGCGGAGTGCCGGTGCGTTCTGGTCGATCGACACCAGCCCCGAGTCACCCGACACGCCGATGGTGGAGGCCACCGGCTGGGGACCCGTCACCGCCGATGCGAGCGGACTCGCGAGCCGCCTGCGCGACCTGCTGGAGCGTCGCTACCGCGTGGTGGTCGCCGCGGACGGCACCGGATCGGCGGAGCGGCTCCGCGCCGTGCTGCTCGACCAGGGTCTCGACTTCCCGCTCGCCACCGAGGGCACCGACCTCACCCGACCCGGCGGCCACGTCGTGGTCGCACCGCTGCACCGCGGGTGCAGCCTGCCGAACGCCGCGGTCGCGATCGTCGCGGAGTCCGATCTCACCGGCCGCCGTCGTGCGCACCGACAGGCGCGACCACGCCGGCGTGAGAGCGCCGGCACCTTCGACGACCTGGTGCCGGGCAGCTACGTGGTGCACCACCAGCACGGCGTCGGCCGCTACGAGGGGATGGTCACCCGGGCGATCGGCGGGGTCGAGCGCGACTACCTGCTCGTCGCCTACAAGGGCGGCGACAAGCTGTACGTCCCCTCCGACCAGATCGACACGCTCCGCCAGTACGTGGGCGGCGAGGCACCCACCCTGCACCGGCTCGGCGGGAGCGACTTCGCGAAGGCCAAGAGCCGGGTCCGGTCGGCGGTGCGCGAGGTGGCCCAGGAGCTGGTGGTGCTCTACCAGAAGCGGGTCAACGCCACCGGCCACGCGTTCGGTCACGACACGCCGTGGCAGCACGAGATGGAGCAGGCCTTCCCGTACGTGGAGACGCCCGACCAGCGGCGCGCCATCGACGACATCAAGGCCGACATGGAGCGCCCGTTCCCGATGGACCGGCTGCTGTGCGGCGACGTCGGGTTCGGCAAGACCGAGGTGGCGATCCGGGCCGCGTTCAAGGCGATCCAGGACGGCAAGCAGGTGGCGGTGCTGGCGCCCACGACGCTGCTCGCCAGCCAGCACGGCACCACCTTCGCCGATCGCTTCGCCGGCTACCCGATCCGCGTGGAGGTGCTGTCGCGGTTCCTCACCCCGGCCCAGGCCCGCGCGGTCGTCGAGGGCGTGCGATCCGGCGAGGTCGACTGCGTCGTCGGCACGCACCGCCTGCTCGGGGCCGACATCGAGTTCAAGGACCTCGGGCTGCTCGTGGTCGACGAGGAGCAGCGCTTCGGTGTGCAGCACAAGGAGGCGATGAAGCGCCTCAAGACCGACGTCGACGTGCTCACCCTCTCGGCGACGCCCATCCCGCGCACCCTCGAGATGTCGCTCGTCGGCATCCGCGACCTGTCGCTGCTGCAGACCCCGCCCGCCGATCGCCAGCCGATCCTCACCTTCGTCGGCGAGTACGACGAGCGCGTGGCGGTGGAGGCGATCCGGCGCGAGCTGCTCCGGGAGGGGCAGGTCTTCTGGGTGCACAACCGGGTGCAGTCGATCGACACCGCCGCCGCACGGCTGCGCGAGCTGGTGCCCGAGGCGCGCATCGCGATCGCGCACGGCCAGATGGACGAGGGCAGCCTCGAGCAGGTGGTCGTCGACTTCTGGGAGGGCCGCTACGACGTCCTCGTCTGCACCACGATCATCGAGTCGGGCATCGACATGCCCACGGTGAACACCCTCGTGGTCGAGCGCGCCGACCTGCTCGGCCTCGGCCAGCTGCACCAGCTGCGCGGCCGCGTCGGCCGCAGCGGCAGCCGCGCGTACGCCTACCTGTTCCACCCGCGCGACCGGGTGCTCAGCGAGGAGGCCTACGAGCGCCTGCGCACGATCGGCGAATCGACCGACCTCGGCTCGGGCTTCAAGATCGCGATGCGCGACCTCGAGATCCGGGGCGCCGGCAACCTGCTCGGCGAGGCGCAATCCGGCCACATCGCCGCCGTGGGCTACGACCTCTACTGCCAGATGGTCACCGAGGCGGTCGCCGAGATGAAGGGCGAGCCCATCCCCCAGCCCGCCGAGCTCAAGCTCGACGTGCCCACCGATGCCCACCTGCCGGCCGACTACGTGGCCAAGGAGGCCCTGCGACTCGAGGCGTACCGGCGCCTCGCCGAGGTCACCACGCCCGACGAGGTCGACGACATCCGCGCCGAGTGGCTCGACCGCTACGGCCCGCTGCCGCCCGCCGCCGAGGCCCTGCTCCGTGTCGGCGAGCTGCGCGCCGAGTGCCACCGGCTCGGCATCACCGAGGTGCAGATCACCACCGACCAGGCCCGGCTGTCGCCGATCCGGCTCCAGCTCAGCCAGGAGATGCGGCTGCGCCGGCTCGCCCGCGACGCCAAGGTGAAAGACGACCTGGCGCAGCTCGTGGTGCCGATCCCCCGCCGGCGCGACCCTGCCGAGTTCCTCGTCGGGTTCCTGCGCGAGCTGGTGCCCCCGGCGTGACGGCGCCCCGGCGGTAGCGTCTGCGCCCGTGATCCGCCGCCCCCTCGTCACGTCGCTCGTCGTCCTCGGCCTCGCCGGCCTCTCGGTCGGGTGCTCCACCGTCGACCAGAACGACGTGGCCGCGAGCGTCGGCGACGCCGAGCTCGGCCAGGACGAGCTCGACCGGCTGATCGTGGCCAGCACGCCCGGAGCCGAGCAGGGCGAGACGGTCGATGCCTCGGCCGACACCGCCCGCCAGCTCATCCAGACGTGGGTGGTCGGCGAGATCCTCGCCGACGCGGTCACCGCCGCCGGCGGCTCGATCACCGACGAGGACCGGGCGGCCGCCACCCAGCAGCTCAGTGAGCAGACCGGACCGGCCTGGGCCGATCTCGATCCGGCGCTGCAGGACCTGCAGGTGAGCCAGCAGGCCGCCGTCACGGTCTGGCTCAGCCAGGTCGAGACCCTCTCCCCCACCGAGGACGAGGTCGGCGCCGCGTACGAGCAGGGCCCGCTCGCCTCGGGCATCACCTGCACCCGCCACATCCTCCTGGAGACCGAGGCCGAGGCCCTCGACGTGCTCGCCGAGCTCGAGGCAGGTGGCGACTTCGCCGAGCTCGCGGCCGAGCGGTCGATCGATCCGGGCTCGGCCGCCCAGGGCGGCGTCCTCCCGTGCTCCACCACCAACGAGTTCCGGTCGTCGTACGTCGCCGAGTACGTCGACGCCACGCTCGCCGCCGAGATCGGGGTGCCCACACCCCCGGTGCGCAGCGAGTTCGGCTACCACGTCATCGTCGTCCGCCCCTTCGACGAGGTGGTCGACGAGGGCGTGATCGACATCTACCGGTCGCCGCAGGCGGTCTTCGGCAGGGTCGCCGCCGCAGCCGACGTCACGGTCGATCCCCGCTACGGCACGTTCGACCCCACCCGCGGCATCGTCCCGCTCGGCTGAGCCCATGAGCTGGGCGGCGTTCCCCGAGGTCGTCGTCGTCGGGCTCGGTCCGGGTGGCCGCGAGCACGTCACCGCCGAGGCGCTCGAGCTGATCGCCGCGATCCCGCACCGCTACCTCCGCACCTCGGTGCACCCGACGGCCCACCTGGTGCCCGACGCCCGGTCGTTCGACCACGTCTACGAGGCGGCCGACACCTTCGACGACGTCTACGAGCGCATCGCCGACGACCTGGTGGCAGCGGCCCACGAGCACGGCCGCGTGCTCTACGCCGTCCCCGGCTCGCCGCTCGTGCTCGAGCGCACCGTCCGGCGCCTGCTCGCCGACGACCGCGTCGCGTGCGACGTCCGCCCGGCGATGTCGTTCCTCGACGTCGCCTGGGCCCGGCTCGGCATCGATCCCGTGGAGGCGGGTGTGCGGCTCGTCGACGGCCACGAGTTCGCCACGGCGGCAGCCGGAGAGCGCGGCCCCCTGCTCGTCGCCCACGTGCACGCCGACTGGGTGCTGTCGGAGATCAAGCTCGCCGTCGACGACCTCGACGGCTCCGCCGACGACGACGAGGTGGTGATCCTGCAGGCGCTCGGCACCCCCGACGAGCGCATCGAGCGCACGACGTGGAGCGAGCTCGACCGCACCGTCGCCGCCGACCACCTCACCACGCTCTACCTCCCGCGGCTGTCGGCGCCCGTCGGCGCGGAGTACGTGCGCTTCCACCGCCTCGCCCGCACCCTCCGCGAGCAGTGCCCGTGGGACATCGAGCAGACCCACCGATCGCTGGTGCCGTACCTGCTCGAGGAGACCTACGAGGTGGTCGATGCGCTCCAGGCGCTCGACCCCGACGACCCGGCCACCGACGACGCGCTCGTGGAGGAGCTCGGCGACCTGCTGTACCAGATCGAGTTCCACGCCACGATCGCCGAGCAGGAGGGCCGGTTCACGATCGCCGACGTGGCCCGCGGCATCCACGACAAGCTCGTGCGACGGCACCCGCACGTGTTCGGCGATGTCGACGCCACCGACACCGCCACCGTGCTCGGCAACTGGGAGTCGATCAAGCGCGCCGAGAAGCAGCGCACGTCGGTGTTCGACGGCGTGCCGACCTCGATGCCCGCGCTGTCGTACGCGCACGCCGTCCAGCGCAAGGCGGCCAAGGTCGGCTTCGACTGGCCCGACGTCGACGGCGCCCTCCCGAAGATCGCGGAGGAGGCCGACGAGGTGATGGCCGCCCGCGCCGACGGGGGTGACGTCGCGGGCGAGCTGGGCGACCTGCTCTTCGCCGTGGTCAACGTCGCGCGCCACCTCGGGGTCGATCCCGAGCTCGCCCTCCGTGCCGCGACGGCGAAGTTCCGGGAGCGGTTCGAAGCCGTGGAGCGGCTCGCCGCCGCTCGGGGGCTCGACGTCGGGACGGCTGGGCTCGCGGTGCTCGACGCCCTCTGGGACGAGGTCAAGCGGTCGGCGGCTCCGGCGCCACCGGCACCGCCGCATCCGGTGCCGCCGGCACCGGCATCGGGGGCACCAGCGGACCCGTCGGCGACGCCCGGTTGAGCACGCTCGTGGTGAACTGGTTGCGGAGCTCGTAGCGCAGCTGCGCGGCGTCCTCGAGGGACCGGCAGGCTTCGTTCGCGAAGAGCGTGCCGACGAGCTGCAGCAGCGCTCCGATGAGCAGGTACGAGGCCAGCCGGCCCCAGTCGTCGGCCAGCGGCCACTCGCCGGGACCCGATCCGACCTCGATCGTCGACAGCCCCTCGAGCAGCTGGATCATCGCAGCCGAGCCCACACCGATCAGGTAGGTGGCGCGCGCCGGGTTGCGACGCGCGTCGACGGCCGACGCCACGTACTCGTACACCACGAGCGGCACGGCGAGCACGAGGGCTTGCAGCGCGACACCCGCCACCTCCCCGGGCCACTCCTCGGACGGCTCCACGATGCGGTCGCCGATGAGCCACACCCCGACCAGCGCTGCGGGCAGCGTGAGCGCCACCGCGATCGAGTACCGGCGCTTGGCGCTCGCCCGAGCGACGTTGTAGGTGGCCAGGCCGAACCACACCGTGGCGAAGACCACCACCGCGATCGCCACCAGCAGCTGCGCGTCGGCCAGACCGCGGACGCGGTCCCAGGTGTCTTGCACCTGGCGCGACAGGAGGCCGGAGTTGCGGTCGTTCGCCCACAGCAGCAGCACGAGGAGGCCCGCGGCCAAGGTGATGATCGTCATGGCCGCCAGGCACGTGACGAGCGCGATGCGCAGCAGCCCGGCTCCGGGCACCGGCTCCCGCGACGACTTGAGCGGCTTGGCGACGACCGGAGCGGCGACCGGTCGCGCGAGCCCGTCCGCTGGTGTGCTCACGACCGGGAGTCTCGCGCACTCCGCCACCGGCGGACGGTGACCACGGCCGGTGGCCCCGCGCGGCCACCGGCGGCTCCGATAGGTTCCGCGCCATGAGCGAGATCGTGCACGTCGAAGGCCGCGAGATCCTGGACTCGCGCGGCAACCCCACGGTGGAGGTGGAGGTGGTGCTCGACAGCGGTGCTCGGGGGCGCGCGGCCGTGCCGAGCGGCGCCTCCACCGGCGAGCACGAGGCGGTCGAGCTGCGCGACGGCGACGACCGCTACGGCGGCAAGGGCGTGCGACGCTCCGTGGGGTTCGTCAACGACGAGATCGCCGAGGCGCTCGGCGGCCAAGATGCCGTCGAGCCGCGCCTCATCGACCGCGAGCTGCTCGCGCTCGACGGCACCGACAACAAGTCGCGCCTCGGCGCGAACGCGATCCTCGGTGTGAGCCTCGCCGTCGCCAAGGCCGCGGCCGACGAGCTCGACCTGCCCCTGTACCGCTACGTCGGCGGCACGAACGCCCACGTGCTCCCGGTGCCGATGATGAACGTGCTCAACGGTGGTGTGCACGCCGACAACTCCGTCGACTTCCAGGAGTTCATGATCATGCCGATCGGCGCGGCGTCGTTCGCCGAGGCGCTGCGGTGGGGCGTGCAGACGTACCACACGCTGAAGGGCGTGCTGCACGACCGCGGCCTGTCCACCGGCGTCGGCGACGAGGGTGGCTTCGCCCCCGACCTGCCCTCGAACGAGTCGGCCGTCACGCTCCTGGTCGAGGCGATCGAGCGGGCCGGCTTCGCGCCGGGCGACGACATCGCGATCGCGCTCGACCCCGCGGTGAGCGAGATCTACCGCGACGGCCGCTACCACCTCGCGGGCGAGGACCGCGTGCTCGACGCCGACGAGCTGGTGGCGTACTGGGCCCGGCTCGTCGAGGCCTATCCCATCGTGTCCATCGAGGACGGCATGGCCGAGGACGACTGGCACGGGTGGTCGGGCCTCACCGCTGCCATCGGCGACCGGGTGCAGCTCGTGGGCGACGACCTGTTCGTCACCAACGTCGAGCGGCTCCGCATGGGCATCGAGCGCGGCGTCGCCAACAGCATCCTCGTGAAGGTCAACCAGATCGGCTCGCTGAGCGAGACCCTCGACACCGTCGGGCTCGCGACGCGCAGCGGGTACACCTCGGTGATGAGCCACCGCAGCGGCGAGACCGAGGACGCCACGATCGCCGACCTCGCCGTCGCCACGAACTGCGGTCAGATCAAGACGGGCGCACCGGCCCGCAGCGACCGCGTCGCCAAGTACAACCAGCTCCTGCGGATCGAGGCCGAGCTCGGCGAGGCCGCCGCCTTCCGCGGCGCCGCCGCCCTGGCTCGCCACTGACCCACGCGGTGCCGCCGATCAGGGTGCCGGCCCTGCGAGACTGAGCCGATGGCCGACCCGAAGACCTCGACGATCACGCGGCCGCGCCGCACGTCGTCGGTCGCCCGGCCGGCCCGACCCCGTCGTGCGTCCGATGCCGGGCGCTCGCGAGTGGGCGACCTCACCCGGCCGATCGCGATCGACCGGCGGATCGTCCGGCGCCGTCGCTCCACCGTGCTGCTCGGCATGGTCGCGATCGCCATCGCCGGGGCGCTGGCCGCAGCCCTGTTCGTGCTGCCCGTGCAGACCTACTTCGCGCAGGACGAGACCATCGTGCGGCGCCAGGCCCAGCTGGGCGAGCTCGACGCCGTCAACGCCGACCTCGCCGCCGAGGTCGCTCGGCTCCGCACCGACGACGGCATCCGGGAGGCGGCGCGCGAGGAGCTCGGGTACGTGGAAGCGGGCGAGGCACGGCTGTCGCTCGTGTCGCCGGGCTCGCTGCCGACGCTGCTCCCCGACGGCTGGCCCTACAACGTCGTCACCGACGTGCTGGCGCTCCGCGGGGCCACGCCATCAGCGCCCTGACCCCCACGCCCTGACCTCCACGTCCTGACCTCGCCTGGGCTACGTTCTCGCCGTCCGTTCTCACAGGGGGTCGAAGTGGCCGGAAGCATTCTCGGGAACCGTGTTCTCCGCAAGGAGGACCCGAAGTTCCTCACCACCGGGGGCGTCTACGTCGACGACCTGCGCGACGAGCCGCTGCTGCACGGCGCCGCGTGGGTCGTGTACGTCCGCTCCAGCGTGGCGCACGGCACCATCAACGCCGTCGAGGCCGACGAGGCGCGCTCGATGCCCGGGGTGCTCGGCGTGTACACGGCCGCCGACCTCGAGCTCGAGCCCGTTCCCGCGGCGTTCAACCCGATGGTCGCCCGCACCCTCCTGGCCGGCGACAAGGTCCGCTACGTCGGCGAGCCGGTGGCCGCGGTGGTGGCCGAGACCTACCAGCAGGCGTTCGACGCCGCGGAGACCGTGTGGGTCGACGTCGAGCCCCTCGAGGCGCTCGTCGACGTCGAGCAGGCCATGCTCAGCTCCACGCTCATCTACGACTCGGCCGGGTCCAACGTCGTGTTCGACTCCACCGCGCTCGGCATGCCCGACAACACCGGCGACGAGTTCTTCGCCGACTGCGAGGTCGTGGTGACGGGCCGATTCGTCAACCAGCGCGTCGCGCCGTGCCCGCTCGAGGTGCGCGGCGCGGCGGCCGCGTGGGACGGCGACCGCCTCGTGCAGTGGCTCTCCACCCAGCACGCCCAGGGTGCGCTCGACCCCACCCGCACCGCCAACGGCCTCGAGCCCGGTCAGGTCCGCATCATCACCCCCGACGTGGGTGGTGGCTTCGGCGCCAAGATCGGCACCTACCCCGAGGAGATGCTGCTCGGTCGGCTCGCGAAGCTGGTCGGTCGGCCGGTGCGGTTCCGCGAGACGCGCAGCGAGTCGATGAAGGCGCTCGGCCACGGCCGCGCCCAGGTCCAGCACGTCACCATCGGCGGCACCCGTGCCGGCAAGGTCACGCACTACCGCATGCACGTGATCCAGGACTCCGGGGCGTTCGCCGACATGGGCACGATCCTCGCCCCGTTCATGACGCGGCCGATGGCGTCGGCCGTGTACGACATCCCCAACATCGAGGTGCGCACCACCTCGGTGGTCACCAACACCACCCCCACCGTGGCCTACCGAGGCGCCGGGCGCCCCGAGGCCACCGCCGCGGCCGAGCGGGCGATCGACATGTTCGCCGCCGAGATCGGCATGGACCCGGCCGAGGTCCGCCGCATCAACCTCATCCCCAAGTTCTCCGAGCCGCACACCACCGCGATCGGCCAGACCTACGACGTCGGCGACTACGAGGGCAGCCTCGACCGGGTGCTCGAGGCGGCCGGCTACGCCGACCTGCGCGCCGAGCAGGCCCGCCGGCGCGGGGCCGGCGACGTGAAGCAGCTGGGCATCGGCGTCAGCGTGTACGTCGAGATCACCGGCGGCGTGCCGCCGATGGGCGAGGCAGCGAAGATCGAGGTGAACGACGACGGGTCGGCCACCATCTACACCGGCACCTCGCCACACGGGCAGGGCCACGACACCGCCTGGTCGATGATCGCGAGCGAGCAGACGGGCATCCCGATGGATCGCATCACGCTCGTCTGGGGCGACACCGACCGGGTGCCCGAGGGGGGCGGCACGATGGGGTCGCGATCGCTCCAGCAGGGCGGTGCCGCGGTCGATCTCGCGGCCACCGAGCTGGTCGAGAAGTCGAAGCAGCTCGCCGCGAGCCTGCTCGAGGCCGCCGAGGCCGACATCGTCCTCGACAAGGACGCCGGCGCGTTCCACGTGGCGGGCACCCCGTCGAAGGCCGCCACCTGGGCCGAGCTGGCCGTCGCCGCACACGGGCACCCCGACTTCGAGGAGGGCCTCTCCCAGAAGTCGTGGTTCCAGGCCCCCGGCGCGACGTTCCCGTTCGGCGCGCACGTGGCCGTCGTCGAGGTCGACACCGAGACCGGCCAGGTGAAGCACCTCCGCCACGTCGCCTGCGACGACGCGGGGCGCGTGCTGAACCCGATGCTGCTCGAGGGCCAGATCCACGGCGGCGTCGCGCAGGGCACCGCCCAGGCGCTGCTCGAGGAGGTGCGCTACGACGCCGACGGCAACCCCATCACGTCCAACCTGGCCGAGTACGCCATGATCTCGGCCGCCGAGCTGCCGAGCGTCGAGGTCGTGCACATGGAGACCCCGACCTTCGTCAACCCCCTCGGCGCCAAGGGGATCGGCGAGTCGGGCACGATCGGCTCCACCCCGGCGGTGCAGTCGGCCGTGGTCGACGCGCTGTCGCACCTCGGTGTCCGCCACATCGACATGCCCACGACGCCCGAGCGCGTGTGGCAGGCGATCGTGGGGGCCCGCAGCTGACCGCCGACGACGCTCCCATCGTCGCCCGCGGGCTCGTGCGCCACTTCGGCGCCGGTGACGACGCGGTCCGGGCGGTCGACGGCGTCGACCTGCAGGTCGAGGCCGGTGAGATCTTCGGCTTCCTCGGTCCCAACGGTGCCGGCAAGAGCACCACGGTCCGGATGCTCACCACGCTCCTGCGCCCGACGGGCGGCACGGCGCGCGTCGCCGGCTACGACGTCGTCAGCCAGGCCGACGACGTGCGGCGCAACATCGGCGTCGCGCTCCAAGATGCCGCCATCGACCCGCTGATGACCGGCACCGAGCTGCTGAGGCTGCAGGCGGTGCTCTACGGCCTGCCGCGCTCGGTGCACGCCCGGCGGGCCGGCGAGCTGCTCGAGCGGGTCGGTCTCACCGGTGCCGCGGACCGGCGCGTCGGCACCTACTCCGGCGGCATGCGACGGCGCCTCGACCTCGCGCTCTCGCTCATCCACGAGCCGACCGTGCTGTTCCTCGACGAGCCGACCACCGGGCTCGACCCGATGAGCCGGATCGCGCTCTGGGACGAGATCCGGCGGCTCAACGCCGACGGCACCACCGTGCTGCTCACCACGCAGTACCTCGAGGAGGCCGACCAGCTGGCCGACCGCGTCGCCATCATCGACCACGGGCGCATCGTCAGCGAGGGCCGACCCGCCGCGCTGAAGGCCCGGATCGGCAGCCCGACGCTGTTCGTCGGCGTCGACCCCGCCCAGGCCGAGGCGGCGCGCCAGGTGCTGGCCGGGATCGGCGAGCTCCGCCCGACACCGGAGGGGACGCTCGGCGTCGGCCTCCCCGAGGGCGCCGCCGCCGTGTCGGCGGTCGTCCGCCGGCTCGACGACGCCGGCATCGTCGTCCACCACCTCGAGCTCAGCGAACCGAGCCTCGACGACGTCTTCGCGGAGGCCACCGGGCACCGCCTCGAGGGCTCGGGGTCGTGACGGCCGCCGTGCTCCCCGGAGCTCGCCCCATCGACCATCGGGCGCAGCTCGCCGCCATGTCGCGCCGGTCGATCATCGCGATCGTGCGCCAGCCGGCGCTCGTCGTGCCGTCGCTCGTCTTCCCCCTGTTCTTCGCGGCCCTCGGATCGTCGTCGTTCAGCCGTGCGACGCAGCTGCCCGGGTTCCCGGAGGTCGACTCGTTCCTCGACTTCGCGCTCGCCGGGGCGATCATCCAGGGCGTCGTCTTCGGCTCGGTCACGAGTGCCGCCGCACTGGCGACCGACATCGAGAACGGGTTCTTCGACCGGCTCCTCACCACGCCCTCGTCGCGCAGCAGCATCGTGCTCGGGCGACTCGCCGGCGGCATGGCCTACGCCGCTGCCCAGACGGTGTTCTTCACGCTCGTGCTCATCCCGTTCGGCCTCACCGTCAAGGCGGGGATCGTCGGGTTCCTCGTGATGGTCGCGAGCGGGGCGCTCGTCGCGCTCGCCGTCGGTGGCCTGATGGGCGCCATGGCCATCCGCACGGGCTCGTCCGAAGCCGTCCAGGGCGCCTTCCCGCTGCTGTTCATCCTGATGTTCTTCTCGAGCGCGTTCTTCCCGCGCGAGACGATGTCGGGGCTCTACGGCGCGATCGCCGACGTCAACCCGGTCTCGTACATCGTCGAGGGCATCCGCGCGCTCGTCATCGGCGCGCTGTCGG
>JALOLG010000157.1 GCA_025456105.1 Ilumatobacteraceae bacterium
CGGCGTGGTGGCCGGTGTGGCCGACTACGGCAACAAGCTCGGCCTGCCCACGATCGCGGGCGCCGTGCTCTACGACGAGCGCTACACCGCCAACCCGCTCGTGTTCGCCGGGTGCATCGGTCTGGCCGCCGATCCCCCACCGCTCCCGGGGCCGGCGGCGGGCGACCGCGTGGTGGTGATCGGCGGTCGCACCGGGCGCGACGGCCTGCGGGGCGCGACCTTCTCGTCCGCCACGATGGACGCCGCCACGGGCGAGGTGGCGGGTGCCAGCGTGCAGATCGGCGACCCGGTCACCGAGAAGCTGGTCATCGACGCCGTCCTGGCCGCCGACGGGCTCTACGCCGCCATCACGGACTGCGGGGCTGGCGGGCTGTCGTCGGCGGTCGGCGAGATGGCCGAGGGGATCGGCGCCGACGTCGAGCTGCAGACCGTCCCGCTCAAGTACCCGGGGCTCGCGCCGTGGGAGATCTGGCTGTCCGAGGCGCAGGAGCGCATGGTGCTCGCGGTGCCGGTCGAGCACATCGACGAGCTGCGGCGCCGCTGCGACCGCCTCGGCGTCGAGGTCACCGATCTGGGCGCGTTCACCGGTGACGGCCGCCTCGTCGTGCGATCGGCGGGGCAGATCGTCCTCGACCTCGACACGGCGTTCCTCCACGACGGCCGCCCGCAGCGCCGGATGCGGGCCGTGCTGCCCACGCCCGACCGCGAGCCGGCCGGGCGCGAGGTGGCCGACCCGATCGCTGCGCTCCTCGCACTGCTGGCCCATCGGAACATCGCCTCGAAGGCCGACGTCGTGCACCGCTACGACCACGAGGTCGGGGGCGGCACGCTCGTGCGGCCGCTGGTGGGCAGCGACGGTCCCGCCGACGGCGTGGTGCTCGCCGACCCGCTCGCGTCGGCGGGCCTGGCCGTCGGCATCGGCGTCAACCCGTGGTACGGCGTGCTCGACCCCGAGCGGATGGCGCACGCCGTCGTCGACGAGGCGATCCGCAACGCCGTGGCGGTGGGTGCCGACCCCGATCGGGTGGCGCTCCTCGACAACTTCTCCTGGGGTGACCCCCGTCGAGAGACGACACTCGGCGAGCTGGTCGCCGCCGTGCACGGGTGCTGCGAGGCGGCCGAGCTGCACGGAGCGCCGTTCGTGTCGGGCAAGGACTCGCTCAACAACGAGTACCTCGGCGCCGACGGCCTGCGTCACGCCGTGCCGCCCACGCTGGTGATCACGGCGGTCGCGCACGTGCCCGACCTCGACGCCGTCGTCACCCCCGAGCTCGTCGCGCCCGGCGACGTGGTGGTGCTGCTCGGTCGCACCGCGCCCGAGCTCGGCGGCAGCCACCTCGATCTCGTGATGGGAGCACCCGCGCGGCCCGGCGCGGTGCCCGCGCCCGACCCCGATGCGCCCGAGCGCTACCGGCGGCTGCACGCCAGCATGCGCGACGGCCTCGTCCGGTCGTGCCACGACGTCAGCGAGGGCGGCCTCGCGGTGGCGCTCGCCGAGATGTGCCTCACGTCGGGCCTGGGCATCCGCGTGCACGAGCTGGCACATCCCCACCTCGCGACGGCGCTGTTCGCCGAGTCGCTCGGTCGACTGGTGGTGGCCGTGTCACCGCCGACCCGGTGCTCGATCTCGCCGGGCACGCCGTCGCCGTCGATCGCCTCGACGCCGCGTTCCGGGGGACCCGATGACCGCCGTGCCCGCGCTCGTGCTGGCCGGCCCCGGCACCAACCGCGACCCCGACGCCGCGCTGGCGCTCGAGCTCGCCGGTGCCACCCCCTCGATCGCGCTCGTGGCCGACGTCGTCAAGGAGCCGTCGCTGCTCCGCGAGGCGCGCCTGCTCGTGATCGCCGGCGGGTTCAGCCACGGCGACGCCCTCGGTGCGGGCCGGATGATGGGGCTCGACCTCGCGGTCGGGCTCGGCGACGAGCTCGCGGCGTTCGTGGCCGCCGGTCGCCCCGTGATCGGCATCTGCAACGGGTTCCAGGTGCTCACCCGCGCCGGCCTGCTGCCCGGCGCGCTCGGCCACAACGACCACGGGCGCTTCGACTGCCGGTGGGTCGCGCTCGACGTCGAGGCGCCGAGCCGGTGCATCTGGACCGACGGGCTCACCGACCCGATCCACTGCCCCATCGCCCACGGCGAGGGCCGCTACGTCCACCCCGACCCCGACGGCCTCGCGGCGGCCGGGCAGGTGGCGCTGCGCTACGCAGGCGCCAACCCCAACGGGTCGGTCGCCGCGATCGCCGGCGTGTGCGACCCGACCGGTGTCGTCCTCGGCTTGATGCCGCACCCGGAGAACCACGTGGTGCGCCGGCAGCACCCGCGGCACCGCACCGATCCCACCACCGTGCGCCACCTGGGGCTCGCGCTGTTCCGCAACGGCGTCCGACGGGCGGAGGAGTCGTGAGCGACGGTCACCCCGTCCCGTTCACCGGTGTGGAGCTGCCGCTCGAGGGGCGCCGGGAGGGCAAGGTCCGCATCTCCTACGGCCTGCCGGAGGGCCGGCGGCTGTTCGTCACCACCGACCGGCTGTCGGTGTTCGACCGGGTCGTCGCCGCCGACCCCTACAAGGGTCAGGTGCTCAACCAGCTCTCGCGGTGGTGGTTCGAGCACACCGCCGACATCGTGGCCAACCACGTCGTCGACACCCCCGATCCCAACGTCCTGGTCGCGCACGACGTGACGCCGCTCCCCGTCGAGGTGGTGGTGCGGGCGCACATCACCGGCGTCACCGACACCTCGCTCTGGCGGCGGTACGAGGAGGGCGCCCGCACCATCGACGGCCACCGGCTCCCGGAGGGGCTGCGGAAGAACGCCCGGCTCCCCCACCCGATCGTCACGCCCACCACCAAGGCGCACGACGGCGGCCACGACGAGCCGCTCTCGCTCACCGACGTCGTCGAGCGTGGGCTGGTCGACCCCGCCACCTGGTCGGAGGTGGTCGACGCGGCGCTCGCGGTGTTCGAGCGCGGCCAGTCGCTCGGCGCGCGCGCCGGGTTGCTGCTCGCCGACACCAAGTACGAGTTCGGCACCACCGAGTCGGGTGAGATCGTGCTGATCGACGAGCTCCACACCCCCGACTCGTCGCGCTGGTGGGTCACCGCCACCTACGAGGACCGCATGTGGGCCGGCGACGAGCCCGAGAGCCTCGACAAGGAGGTCGTGCGGCGCGCCTTCGTCGACGCCGGCTACCGGGGCCACGGCGAGCCACCGGTGCTGCCCGACGAGGTGTGGCGCGCAACCGCCGCCCGCTACGTCGTGGCCTTCGAGCGCCTCACCGGCACGCACTTCGAGCACGGCACCTACCCGGTGGCCGACCGCATCCACGCCAACCTCCGCGAGGCAGGTCTCCTGTGAACGTCCCCGTCCGGCTCCGATCCGCCCGGCCCCTCACCGACCGACCACGAGAGGAGTGCGGTGTGCTCGGCATCTCCACCCCGCACGGCGACGGAGTCGCCCAGCTCGCGTTCTTCGGGCTGTTCGCGCTCCAGCACCGCGGCCAGGAGGCGGCCGGCATCGCCGTCAGCGACGGCCAGCGAGCCCGCCTCCACAAGGACGCCGGATTGGTGAGCACCGTCTTCACGCCCGAGACGCTCGGCCCGCTCACCGGCTACCACGCCATCGGCCACACCCGCTACAGCACCACCGGAGCCAACGCGCAGCGCAACGTCCAGCCGTTCCTGGTGGAGACCATGCACGGCCCGCTCGCCGTGGCGCACAACGGCAACCTCGTCAACGCGCCGGCGCTGCGCGACGAGCTGCTCGCCCGCGGGTTCGGTCTCACCGCCACCAGCGACACCGAGGTGATGACGCTCATGCTCGCGGCCGCAGGCGGGCGCACGTGGGAGGAGCGCCTCGAGCGGACGCTGCCGGCGTGGAAGGGGGCGTTCTCGCTCGTCGTGCTCGCGGCCGACCGGGTGATGGCCGTGCGCGACCCGTGGGGGTTCCGACCCCTCTCGGTGGGGCGGCTGCCGCACGGTGGCTGGGCCGTGGCGAGCGAGACCTGCGCGCTCTCCACGCTCGGGTGCGTCGACGTGAGCGAGGTGCAGCCGGGCGAGATCGTCACCCTGCGCGGCGCCGAGATGGAGCGGCACCAGGTGCTCGCGGCGGCACCGACGGGTGCCCGGTGCACGTTCGAGTTCGTGTACTTCTCGCGCCCCGACTCGGTGTGGGCCGGTCGCAACGTGCACGACGTGCGCCAGCGGCTCGGCGTCGAGCTCGCCGCCGAGGCGCCGGCCGACGCCGACGTCGTCATCCCCGTGCCCGACTCGTCGATCCCGGCGGCCATCGGCTTCTCACGGGCCGCTGGCATCCCGTTCAACGACGGCCTCATCAAGAACCGCTACATCGGCCGCACGTTCATCGAGCCCACCCAGGACATCCGCGAGCGCGGCGTGGCCCTCAAGTTCAACGCGCTCACCGAGAACCTGGCCGGTCGCCGCGTGGTGATGATCGACGACTCGCTCGTGCGCGGCACCACGGCCGGGCCACTCGTCAAGCTGGTCCGAGATGCCGGTGCCACCGAGGTGCACCTGCGCATCACCTGCCCGCCCATCACCCATGCGTGCCACTTCGGCGTCGACATGGGGCACGACGACGACCTGATCGCCGCTCGGCACACGGTCGAGGAGATCCGGGCCCACATCGGTGCCGACAGCCTCGCGTTCTTGTCGCTCGACGGGATGATGCGAGCCGTCGGTTCCACGGACGGCTACTGCAACGCCTGCTTCACCGGCCACTACCCCATCGCCGTCGGCGACGGCCAGAGCAAGCTCTCGTTCGAAGGGGTGCTCGCCTAGTGCACGTCGTCGTCGTGGGCGAGGGCGGCCGCGAGGCAGCGATCGCGTGGGCGTGCCGCTCGCACGGCCACACGGTGGCGACGGTGTCGACCGGTGCGCTCGCGTCGGCCATCGACGCCGCCGACCTGGTGATCGTCGGGCCCGAGACCGCGCTCGTGGCCGGGGTGGCCGACGAGTGCGCCCGGCGTGGCGTGCCGTGCTTCGGCCCGCCGGCTGCACTGGCTCGACTCGAGTCGTCGAAGGGCGTCGCACGGCGCCTCGCGCAGCGGCTCGGCATCCCCGGCCCGCGCTTCGGCTGGTTCGAGTCGGCCGACGCCGCGCACGCCTGGGCAGCCGAGCTGGGTGCGCCGGTGGTGGTGAAGCTCGACGGGCTCGCGGCCGGCAAGGGCGTCACCGTCCCCGACGGACCCGAAGCCACGGCCGTCGCCATCGAGGCGGCCGCCACCACTGGACCGTTCCTGCTCGAGGAGCGCATGCGCGGTCCCGAGGTGTCGCTGCTCGCGCTGTGCGACGGCCGCACCGGGGTCGCCCTGCCGCTCGCGCAGGACCACAAGCGCATCGGCGAGGGCGACACCGGGCCGAACACCGGTGGCATGGGCGCCTACGCCCCCGCCCCGGTCGAGGTCGACCCGACCGAGCTGGTGGCGACCTTCGTGCAGCCCGTCCTCGACCACGTCGCCGCCGAGGGCACCCCGTACGTGGGGGTGCTGTACGCCGGCCTCATGCTCACCGCCGATGGCCCGCGCCTGGTGGAGTACAACTGCCGCTTCGGCGACCCTGAGGCCCAGGTGGTGCTGCCGCTGCTCGAGAGCGACCTCGCCGAGCTGGCGCTCACCTGCACGAAGGGCCAGCTGCAGCCCGACGACGTGCGCGTCCGGCCGGGAGCGGCCTGCACCGTCGTCGTCGCCGCGCCCGGCTACCCCGGGCAGCCCGTCACGGGCGGGTTGGTGACGGTCGGCGACGTCGGGCCGGACGCGATCGTGTTCCCGGCCGGGCTGCGCGACGGGCGCGCCACCGGCGGCCGGGTGCTCGCCCTCACGGGCGTCGGGCCGGACCTGGAGGCCGCCCGCGCCGCTGCGTACCGGGGCATCGGCGCAATCGACTTCGAGGGCGCGCAAGTGCGGCGCGACATCGGCTGGCGCGCACCCGGCGCCGCCACGCGCACGTACGCCGCCACCGGGGTCGACATCGCCGAGGGCACGCGAGCCGTCGACGCCATGAAGGCCGCGGTCGAGCGCACGCACGGCCCCGCCGTGCTCCGGGGCGTCGGCTCGTTCGGCGGCACGATCTCGGCAGCCGCACTGCGCGACCTCGCCGACCCGCTGCTCGTGGCGTCCACCGACGGCGTCGGCACCAAGGTCGAGCTCGCCGCCCGGCTGGGCCGCGTGCGTGGTGTCGGGCACGACATCGTCAACCACTGCATCGACGACGTGCTGGTGCAGGGCGCCCGACCGCTGTTCTTCCTCGACTACATCGCCGCCAGCCGGCTCGACGCCGACCTGGTCGCCGACGTGGTCACCGGCATGGCCGAGGCGTGCGAGGCGGCCGGGTGTGCGCTGCTCGGCGGCGAGACCGCCGAGATGCCGGGCGTGTACGCCCCCGACGCGTTCGACGTGGCGGGCACGCTCGTCGGTGTCGTCGACCGCCCGAATCTGCTCCCCACCGGTGGCGTCGCTGTGGGCGATGTGCTCGTCGGCCTTGCGTCGAGCGGCCCGCACACCAACGGCTACTCGCTGCTGCGCCGGATCTTCGAGTGGCTCCCGATGGACGTGGTGCCCGACGGC
>JALOLG010000158.1 GCA_025456105.1 Ilumatobacteraceae bacterium
CGAGCGCGTCACCCCGCTCGGCAATGGCACCTGGCGTGTCGAGGCCGGGCTCGCGAACACCGGCTGGCTCGGCACCACCGTCACGGTCCACGCCGAGAAGTCCGACCTGGTGCAGCCGATCACGGCCGAGATCGCAGGTCCGGGGGTCGCGGTGGCGGGCGGCCCCGCGAGGGTCGAGGTGGGCCAGCTCGAAGGGCGCGCCGTCGCTCAGTCGCGTGTCGGCAACGACGGCACGCCCGATCGCGCGCTCGTGACCTGGGTGGTCACCGCGCCACCGGGCACCACCGTCGAGGTGGTCGCCCGCCACGACCGCGCCGGCGAGGCGCGCCGGTGGATCACGCTCGCGTGACGTCGTAGGTTCGGGCCATGACCCGCGTCGGGATCCAGCTCGCACCCCAGCACTGCACGATCGACGAGATCCGGGCCGCATGGCGCGCCGCGGACGCGCTCGGCGTCGACTCGATCTGGACCTGGGACCACTTCTTCCCGCTGTACGGCGAGGCCGACGGCAACCACTTCGAGGGGTGGATGCTGCTCGCCGCGATGGCCGCCGACACGCAGCACGCCCGGCTCGGGCTGATGGTCGGCTGCGTCGGCTACCGCAACGTCGACCTGCTGGCCGACATGGCCCGCACCGTCGATCACGTGTCGGGCGGCCGGCTCTACCTCGGGTTGGGTGCGGGCTGGTTCGAGCGCGACTACGCCGAGTACGGGTACGAGTTCGGCACCGCGGCCACGCGGCTCGCCGACCTGGAGGCCGCGCTGCCCCGTCTGCGGCGGCGGCTCGGCGCACTCGTGCCGCCGCCCGTCGGGCCGCTGCCGCTGCTCATCGGTGGCGGCGGCGAGCGCGTCACGCTGCGGATCACGGCCGAGCACGCCGACGCGTGGAACACCTTCGGCCCACCAGCGGTGTGGCGGCACAAGAACGAGGTGCTCGACCGGTGGTGCGCGGAGGTCGGACGCGACCCGGCAGCCATCGAGCGCACCGCGTTCTTGCAGCCCGGCGAGGTCGACGTCGCCCGCGACTTCGTCGCGGCCGGCGCGCAGCACCTGATCCTCTCCGTCGACCACCCGTTCGACCTCGGCGGCGCCGAGCGGCTGCTGGCGGCGGTGCGCTGACGCGCCTCACGCCTGGGGCGTGAGCAGCTGGTCGACGGGGGCGTGCTCGTCGGTGAGCACGTCGGCGCCACCGATCCAGTCGGCGATCGCGTCCGGGCCCGACACCGCGACGTCGTCGTCGCCGCGGGCCCGGTTCGCAGCGAGCAGCGCATCGAGTGGGAGCGGGGCGTCGCTCGCGAGCAGCACGAGGTTGCCGCCGACCTCCCCGGCCACCCGATCGGCGGGACCGATCACCGCGACGTGCTCGAAGACGGCGGCGAGCGTGGCCACCTCGGCCCGGGCGAAGCCGAGCGGCGGGTGGTCGATCACGTTGACGGCGTAGATCCCGTCGTCGCGCAGCACGCGCTGCACGTCGCGCGTCAGCTCGACCGTGGTGAGGTGCCAGGGCACCGCCTCACCGCCGAACGCATCGCCCACCACGAGGTCGGCCGAGTCGTCGGGCACGTCGCGGAGGTTGACGCGCGCGTCGCCCGTGACCGCTCGCAGGCTCGGGCTGAGCCGCAGGCCGAGCTGGTCCTGCGCCAGCTCGACGATCCCGTCGTCGAGCTCGAGCACGAGGTTGTCGGAGCCTGGCCGGGTGGCGTCGACGTAGCGCGGGAACGTGAAGCCACCACCGCCGATGTGGACGACGTCGAGCGGCTCGCCGGGTGGCGCCATCGTGTCGGCGAGGTCGCCGAGCAGCTGGACGTAGGAGAACCGGAGGTACGTCGGATCGTCGAGGTCGACGTAGGAGTGCTGGAGCGTGTCGAGCCAGAGGGTGCGACCGGTGCTGCGCTCGTCGTCGACCTCCACGCGGGCGCAGAAGTACTCGGTCTCGGTCTCGCACGGCCCGTCGGCCACGAGTGCCAGGCCGATCGCCGCCACGGCGACCCCTGCCGACACCAGCGTGGCGCCGCCGTCGCGGGGCCGGCCGAGGTGCCACCACAGCGCCAGCCCGCCCACCACCAGCGACCCGCCGATCACGACGATCGTGGGCGTGGTCGGGAACGCGGCGACGAGCACGAAGCCGGTGACGAACGTGCCGACGAGCGAGCCCGCGGTGCCGATGGCCGAGAGCCGGCCCACCACGTGCCCGGTGGCGTCGAGGTCGCGCAGCTGCAGCTTGACCACGAACGGGTGGGTCGAGCTGAGGACGGCCGACGGCAGGAAGAACGCCAGTGTCGCGAGCACCACCGCCGCCGCCGGACCGCTGGGCTGGCCCGAGCCGAGCACGCGGATGACCGGGACCGCGAGGATCGCCAGCGCACCGCCCAGGACGATGCTCGGCGCGACGAGACGGCGGGGGTCGAACCGGTCGGCCAGCACGCCGCCGAGCCAGGTGCCGATGGCGATGCCGGCGAGCACGACGCCGATGATCGCGGTGAACGTCTGGAGCGTGACCCCGACGTAGGGCGCGAGCAGCCGCCCGGCGAGGATCTCGAGGACGAGCACGGCCCCCGACGTGACGAAGACGACGAGCGACGCGAGCCAGGGTCGCACGGCTCAGGCGATCGACGGCCGTGGCATCAGCCCGGCCGCCTCGTAGCAGGCGTCGATCAGCGCCATCGTCGCGATCGAGTCGGTGCCGCCGGTGGGCACCGGGGTGCCGTGCTCCACCGCGTCGCGGAACGCGGCGAGCTGGTGCGAGTAGGTGGTGGAGTCCGAGACGGGCACCAGCTCGGTGCCGACGGCGGTGGCGATGGTGATGCTCGCCCCCGCCTGCGGTGCGAGCGGGTTGACGACGGCCACCGTGCCATCGGTGCCGCGCACGTGCAGGTCGACCTGCCGGTGGTCGGCGATCATCGAGCAGCTGATGGTGGCCGTCGGGCCGTCGGGCCAGCGGAGGTCGGCGCGCAGGCTGCCGTCGATCTGCTCGACCGGGCACACGGCCTCGGCGGCCACCACCGTCGGCTCGATCCCGGGATGCTGCAGCTGCGCGACGTAGCGCACCCACTGGAGCGGGTAGCACCCGAGGTCCATGAGCGCCCCGCCGCCGATGGCGAGGTCCCAGCGGATGTCGGTGCGCGGGATCTGGCCGTCGGGCAGGTCGAAGGCGGCCTCGACGTGCTCGACGGTGCCGATCCGGGCGACCGCCTCGGCGATCTGACCCACGATCGGGTGGTACCGCCAGTGGAAGGCCTCCATCATCACGAGCCCGGCTGCGTCGGCGGCCGCCACGAGGGTGCGGGCCTCGGCGGCGTTCGCGGTGAGCGGCTTCTCGCACAGCACGTGCTTGCCAGCGGCGAGCGCGGCGAGCGCCCAGCGCAGGTGGAGCGCGGCGGGGGTGGCGACGTACACGGCGTCGACGTGCTCGGACGCGACCAGCTCCTCGTAGGTGTCGCACACGTGCGGGATGCCCCACTCGGCGGCCGCGGCGCGGGCGCGCTCGGGGTCGCGCGCCGCGACCGCGCTCAGCTCGACGCCCTCGACGATCCGGGCCGGCTCGACCACGGCGGGACCGGTGATCCGAGCGGCGCTGAGCAGTCCGAGGCGCATCACCACGACGGTAGCCGTGCTCGGCCGCACCTACGATGCGGCCGTGCCCGACCGCGCCGACGTGTCCGCCTTCGACGACGACCTGTTCCGGGCGGCGCTCGCGGTGCAGGCCCACGCCTACGTGCCGTACTCGCACTTCCGGGTGGGCTGCGCCGTGCGCTCCGCGTCGGGTCGGGTGTACGCGGGCTGCAACGTCGAGAACGCTGCGTACCCGCAGGGGTGGTGCGCGGAGGCGAGCGCACTGGCGGCCATGGTGTCGGCGGGCGAGACCGAGCTCGCCGCCGTCGTCACCGTCGCCGACGGCGAGCGGCTGGTCACGTGCTGCGGCGGCTGCCGGCAGAAGATCCGCGAGTTCGCCGGGCCCGCCACGTTGGTCCACGCGTGCGGACCCGAGGGGCTCCGGCGCACGTTCACCCTCGACGAGCTGCTGCCCGAGTCGTTCGGCCCCGAGCACCTCACCTGACCGTGCCGATCGCTGGTCCGGGGGCGGCTGTGGCACCCCCTCGGTAGGGTCGCCACCATGTCCCGGGAGCGTCGTCGACCGGTGGCCCAGGCCACCTGGCGTGCCGGGCAGATGCACGTCTGGGGGTGGGACGGCGAGTCGAGCGCGTCGTCGGCGTGGCTCTTCGGGGGCTTCGGCCAGAACCGCTGGACCGGGGCGGCCAACGGCTGGCACGACACGCCGGCCTCGTACGGCGAGGTCGCCCGGCTCGACCTCGACCTCCCGCACCGCCGTGTCCTCACCAGCTGCATCCGGCTCGCCGGCGCCGGCGCCGCGGCGTGGCTCTCCGAGCTGCCGGGCCGTGAGCACGTCAGCCCGTCGATCCGCTGGTCGGCGGGGCTCACCGGGTTCGCGGTCGCGCTGGTGAGCGCCGGGCGCGTCACGCCGGTGCTGGTCGACGAGGCGGGCGTCACCGCCGCCCGCTGGCGGCCCGTGCACGACGACTCGTCGCGCCGCCACCTCGCCGCGCTCGACCGCTGCGCACCGCCGGTCTGCCGGATCGGCAGCACCGCCACCGCCGCCGACCTGCTCGACGTGGTGGTCGACGACCTCGTGCGCTCGATGCTGCAGCGCTCGGGCTGGCGACCCGAGCTGGGCCGTCGGCGCACCGCTCACGTCCAGGCGCTGCGAGCCGTCTTCGTCGCGCTGGCCCGGCGCGACGCGCTCGTGCGCAGCGGCAGCGACGAGTTCGACGCCGCGCTCGGCCTCGTCCGCACCTCCCTCGATCGCCACCTTCGCCGCCGCGAGGGCGAACCGGTGGTCCGACCCCGTCTGCGGCTGGCGATCCCGCGCGACGCCCACGACCCGTGGGTCGTCGCGCTCGAGCTCGTCGACGAGCTCGACGCCGCGCGGTGGTGCACGGCCGACGACGTCTGGTCGGCCTCGCCGCGGGCGGTCGACCTCGCTGGCGGCAGCGAGCACCTCGACCGCCTCGCCACGGCCGT
>JALOLG010000462.1 GCA_025456105.1 Ilumatobacteraceae bacterium
ACGCGGTCGAGCCCGATCTCGCGGCGGTGCAGCGGCGCGAGCACGAGCGCCTCGTGGAGTGCTGGGCCACGCCCGAGCACCACGAGGCCGTCGCCGCGTTCATGGAGAAGCGGCCGCCGCGCTTCCGCTGAGGCCGTCGACCAGCTCGAGCGCGCCGTCCACCTCGAACCGGAAGCGGCCGCGGCCGGTCTTCACGATCCGCATGGGTGCGCCGCGCTCGTCGAGCCGGCGCTGCAGCAGCACGAGCCGGCTCTCGAGGTTGTCCTTGAACCCGGGCAGCTCCAGGAACGGGTCGAGGCGCAGCTCCTTGTTGGTGAAGTCGGTGCGCCCGTCGGCGACGTGCTGCTGGGCGAGCCGCCACAGGATCCGGCCGGCGACGCCCTTGATGAGGTAGTCGCCACCGAGGAACACGCTGCTGTCGAGCTCGAACCACCGGAGCGGCCACGTCGGTCGCCCGGCGGCGGGTGTCGCGGGCCGAGCGGGAGCGGCAGCGTCGCCGTCGGCGCCGTCGCGGTCGAGCAGGCGGGCGTGCTCGAGTGCAGCGGCGAACGTGGCACCGACGGCCACCAGCGCCCGCTCGTCGTCGTCGACGTAGGCGACGGTGCGCGGGCTCTCCACCACGAGGACCCCGACGAGCGCGCCGAGCGACACGAGCGGTACGACCATGCGGCTCTCGGCGTCGGCGAGGCTCGGCAGCCGGACGGCGTGGACCGGACCGGCCGGGTCGGGCTCGTAGTGCGAGGCGATCGAGCGGGCGTACTTGCCCAGCTGGTGCAGGCTCCCGACGCGGATCGGCTCGCAGCGCTGGGCCGCCTGGCCGATCATGCCGTCGCCGTGCACGACCTCGGCGCCGATCGCCTCGTCGGTGTAGCCGCGCGCGCCGACGGTGTAGAGGGCGCGCCCGGTCTCGTCGAGCAGGAGGAGCAGCACGTGCCGGTGGCCGAGCAGCTGGCCGACGCCGTCGAGCAAGGTGTCGACGAGCACGTCGAGGTCGGTGGAGCGCCCGAGCCGTGTGCACAGCTCGGCGACGGCGGCCAGGTCGGCGGGTGCCGGGGCGGGGGCCACGTTGCCGTCGTGGTGCGGCTCCACCTGCACCAGCTCGACCACCCGGAACACGTCGGCCGCTCGGAGGCGGAACACGTCGCGCATGCCCTGCAGCTCGGCGAGCGCGTCGACGTCGGCGCGCAGCCGCTCGAAGACGGGGCCGTGGCGCTCGGTGCGCTCCCACACGAGCGTGAGCCGGTACTCGTCGTGCGTCGCCGGGTCGACGAGCAGCAGGCTGCCGCGTGGGTTGGCCGCGAGGTTCCGGGAGGTCTTCGACATGAACTGGTTCGACAGCGCCAGGCGGTCGTCGCCGATGCGCGGGGATGCCACCCCCGAAGCAGCGGTCGATCCGGGCGAGATCGATGCTCACGTCGATCGGCTCCCCGCGCCCGGGCCGGGCGACTGGTCGAACACCTCGGCGACGTCCACCACCACCGTCACGACGGCGTGGGGGAGGAGCCGCCGGAGCTCGTGGGGCGGGCTGCCGTCGGTCTCGTGGACCGCCTGCACGAACCCCTCGACGGCCACCTCCATGGCCGCCAGCTCCACGTCGGTGGTGGGCTCGACCGCGACGATCGTCCCCTTGACCTGGCAGGAGCGCAGCGTGCGGACGTCGCCCGACGTGACGGCGAGGGCGGCGCCGGAGCGCATCGCCGCCACCATCCCGGGGTCGTCGGCCGATGCCACCACGCGCACCTGCGACGCCGAGTCGCCGGGGAGCACCACCCAGGCCCGGCCGGCGCGCGGCTCACCGTCGTCGGTGACGCCGGCGACGAGCAGCGTGGCGTCGGGGGCGAACAGCGGATCGAGATCGGGTCGGTTCACGGCGGTCCAGATCATGTGCAGGAAAGGTGCCGAAGACCTTACGAGGCTTTCAGGAACGGGAGCGGTGACGGATCGTCAGGATCGACGACGTGGCCCGACGGACGGGCCAGCACACGTCGGAGGAGACGAACCATGACCTTCACCCAGCACCCCATCGACATCCCCGCCCTGGCGGTGGTCGACCTCTACCTCGAGGTCCACAAGGGCATCCGCGCCGAGCTGTTCGACGTCACCCTCGAGGCGGGTCGCGTCGACGGCGACGACCTCATCGGGGTCGGCCGGCTCGTCGAGCACGTCGCCTCGGTGGGCGGGCTGCTCGAGTCGCACGCCGAGCACGAGGACGTCCACGTCGACCCCGTGCTCGCCGAGATCGATCCCGACCTGTCGTCGTCGATCACCCACGACCACCACGTGCTCGAGGCGCGCTGGTCGTTCGTCGACGAGCTCGCCCAGCAGGTCGAGCGCACCGACGTCGCCGACCGGCGCCCGGCGCTGCAGCACCTCTACCTGGAGCTGTCGGCGTTCACCTCGGCCTACCTCACCCACCAGCTGGTGGAGGAGCGGGTCGTGATGCCGGCGATCGAGGCCGCGATCGGGGTGGAGGGCGTGCTCGCCGTCAACGGCGCGATCGTGGGCTCGATCCCGCCCGAGCAGATGATGCGCTACCTCGCGCTGATGCTCCCGGCGATGAGCTCCGACGACCGCGCCGGCCTGCTCGGCGGCATGCGCGAGGGCGCGCCGCCCGAGGTGTTCGAGGCGGTGTGGGGGCTCACCCGCACGGTGCTCGACCCGTGGGCCCTGGCGGGCACCGCCCGCCGGCTCGGCATCACGAGCTGACGCCGTCCGCCGGGCGGGTCCCCGCCGCCGACGGTCTCACGGTCGCGATCCTCCGCGCTCGGCGCGGTGGATCGCGACCAAGACGGGTGGGAAAGGCACCCGTCAGGT
>JALOLG010000005.1 GCA_025456105.1 Ilumatobacteraceae bacterium
ACCCGAGGCCGGATCAGGGCGCGGAGCCGGTCGATCAGGCTCGTGTCGATGCCCAGCAGGCTCGTGACGAACCCGAAGAACCCGCCGCCACGAGGTCGGACCCGCACCGTCTTGAGGTCCTGCACCGCCTGCGAGAGCGCCTGCAGGCCCGCCTGGGTGTCCGCGAGCTCGGCATCGACCTGCCCCAGGCCCTGGGTCGCCCGTCGCAACCCGGCGGTGGCTCGGTCGGCGAGCGCCGTGAGGTTGCGGCCCGACGGCCCGCTGACCATCGACCACACCGTGCGCCACCGCTCGATCTGGGCGGTGTAGGTCTGCAGCTGGACGATGCTGATCCCGCTGCGGCCCTGCAGCCCCGCGCGGACGTCACCCAGCTTGCTCGACAGGTCGACGAGCTCGGTGCGGGCGCCGTCGAAGATGCGCCGCACCGGACCTGCGTCGGCCACGGCGGCGATGATGCGGCGGAACTCCGGGCGGCGGAACGCGTCGTAGGCGTTCTGGCGCATGCCCTGCAGGATCTCGTTCTTGGTGGAGCGCTCCTGCTCGAGCATGGCGATCACTCGCTGCGACCGCTCGATGAGCGTCGGGTCGTTCGCGGCGACGGCAGCGTCGAGGCGGCGCTGGGCCTCGGCGATGTACCTCTCGTAGGTGGCGGCGACCTCCTGCTCCTCGGCG
Organism: Ilumatobacteraceae bacterium; assembly: GCA_025456105.1. Lineage (GTDB taxonomy): Bacteria > Actinomycetota > Acidimicrobiia > Acidimicrobiales > Ilumatobacteraceae. The sequence continues at coordinate 673 of JALOLG010000005.1, forward strand.
TCGACGTTGGTGAAGACGCGGTTGCTGATGGCACGGCCCTGCAGGATCTCCATCCCTCCGACGGTGGCGTTCGCGGCGGCGCCGAACAGCCCGCCCGTGGTCGACGTGGCGTGCACGGCAGCCGGTCGAGCGATCGGCAGCACGGTGACCGACAGCAGCACGGTGACGGCCACTGCCGCGAGATGGCGCGTTCGACCGGTGGTCATGGCTCGCTCCCCTCCAGGTACGCCTGCAGCTCGCCCGACTCGTCGGGCACGAGCGGGAAGGTCTGCACGTACACGACCTGGTCGTCCTGCAGGCCGACCATGATCTGCGACCCGGCCAGCACGTTCGAGCCGGGCGGCAGGTCGAGCAGCGTGCCCTCGGTCTCCACGAGCTCGACCTCCGCGAGCGAGTCGCGCACCTCCTGCTCGGTCATGCCGATGCCGACGTCGAAGAAGGAGTACGACAGAGGCAGGATCGTGCCGTCTGGGAACGCCTCGATGTCCTCGCTGCCCACGACGATGCCGTCGACCGCGTCGAACCGCTGCGCCAGCTCCGCGTACACCACCGAGTCGACGGTGGAGTCGCGATCCTCGAGCACCACCACCTTGCGGGTGAAGGCGTCGGGCGGGCCGAGTGCTGCGAACAGGGCGTCGACGGTGTCGGTGACCACCGCGGGCGAGCCGGCAGGAACGGAGCCCTCCGACGCCGTCGTGGTGCCCGGCGCGATCGAGCCGTCGGACCCGCTGTCGGAGCCACCGCCGCAACCCGACAGCACCAGCGCGATCGCCGCGCCGAGCACCCACGACCGACTTCCGAGCAGGCCCTTCGTCCGCATGGCCGTACCTCCGGATCCGATCCGATGGTACGGCCGCATCGCGGCGTGACCCAGAGGCCTTGGGCCCGAAGGTCAAGCAGTGAAGTCGAACACCAGGCGGGCCGGCACGGTGCCGGCGAGCACCTCGTCGAAGCACTCGTTCACCGACTCGAGCGGTCGCGTCTCGGTGACCACCTTCGTCCGCCCCGCCGCGTGGAGCGCGAAGCAATCGGCGAGGTCGTTGCGGGTGCCGACCAGCGACCCCATCACCTGGATGCCTCGCAGCACGGTCTCGAACACCGGGATGCTCAGGGTGTTGTCGGCGGGCAGCCCCACCAGCACGAGTCGGCCGGTCGGGTTGAGGCAGGCGTGCGCAGCCTGCATCGCCCGCGGGGAGGGCACGGTCACGAGCGCGATGTCGGCCCCACCGACGGCCGCGACCCGGGCGACCTGATCGCCTCGGGCGTCGACGATCTCGTCGGCGCCGAGCTGCTCCGCGAGGTCGAGCTTCGCGTCCTCGACGTCGACGGCGATCGTGCGGGCGCCGAACACCCGGCCGTACTGCAGACCGAGGTGACCGAGCCCGCCGATGCCGACGACCATCACGGTCTCGGCCGGCTGCGGTGATGCGGCCTTCAGGGCGGCGTACGTGGTGACGCCGGCGCAGGTGATCGGCGCCGCGTCGATCGAGCTGACCGCGTCGGGCACCCGCACGACGTGGCTCGCGTACCCGACCGTGTACTCGGCGTACCCGCCGTCGATCGTGTACCCCATGTACTGCGGGTTCACGCAGTACGTCTCCGTGCCGGCGATGCAGTAGCGGCACCGGCCGCACGCGGAGGCGAGCCATGGCAGGGCGACTCGGTCGCCGACCGACAGCTCGCTGACGCCCTCACCGAGCTCGACCACCCGACCCACTCCCTCGTGGCCCGGGATGAGCGGGAGCTTGGGCTTGACGGGCCAATCGCCGTGGGCGGCGTGGATGTCGGTGTGACAGAGGCCGCTCGCCTCGATCTTCACGAGCACCTGGCCGGGGCCGGGTCGACCCGCCTCCACGTCGCGTATCTCGAGCGGCTCCTTGAACCCGGTGACAACTGCAGCCTTCACCGACGGACCTCCTTCGTGATGATGCGTCCTCGCTCGACGGTATGTGCGACTCACCCGGCCACGGCAGGGCCGGTGGTCACAACGAGCCGCCGGATCGTCAGGTTCCCGCGCCGCAAGCCAGCGCATCGGCCAGCGGTGGCAGTCGCGGGTCGCCGATCCCGCGCTGATCGAGGGCGACGCTGACGACACGGTGGTCGCAGGGATCGACCCCGGTCGCACGCGTTGTGACGTCCGCCCCTTGCCGCACCACTGCTTCGTGACCGACGGTGATCGCCATGGCACGACTCCTCGGATGGACGGCCACCGCCGGCGCCGCCGCGCTCGGGTACGCCGTCCTGCACCGGCTCGGCCGGGTCTCCGGGTCGACCCGACCCGAGCGCGACGCTCGACTGCCCGGCGACGAGCTCGTCGCCGACCCGCAGTTCGTCACCGACCACGCCACCACCATCGAGGCTCCGCCGTCGGCGGTCTGGCCGTGGCTCGTCCAGATGGGCTGGCACCGCGGCGGGTGGTACACGGCGCGCTGGGTCGACCTGCTGCTCTTCCCCGCCAACGAGGCCTCGGCCGACCGCATCCACCCCGAGTGGCAGGACCTCGCGGTCGGTGACCACGTGCTCGACGGCGCTCCCGAGACCGAGTGCTACTTCGTCGTCAGCGAGATCGAACCGCAGCGTCACCTGGTGCTCCACTCGCGATCCCACCTCCCGCCTGACTTCCGCGACCGGTACGGGGCCGCCATCGACTGGTCGTGGACCTTCGTGCTCGATGCCCTGCCGGGCGGCCGCACCCGCTTCCACTTCCGCAGCCGGGCGCGCCTCACGCCGTGGTGGCTCGCCGCCGCCTACTGGGCCGTCCTCGTCCCGGCCGATCACGTGATGGCCCGACAGATGCTGGCGGGTGTGGCGGCACGCGCCGAGGGTCATCACCTCGGGGCCGTCACCAGCGGCTCAGCGCGGCTGATGTCCACCCTCGCGGCACTGCCGGTCATGGCCGTCTCGCCGGTCATCCGCCCGGTCCACCTGCGGTGGGGCGCCAGCGCCGCGGAATCGAGGGCGCCGATGCCGGGCGACGAGCTCGTGCCGGGCGCCCACTTCACCGCGACTCGCGCGATCACCATCGACGCAGCGCCGGAGGCGGTGTGGCCGTGGCTCGTGCAGGTCGGCATCGACCGGGCCGGCTTCTACAGCTACGACCTGCTCGACCACCTCGGCCGCCCGAGCGCCGAGCGCGTCCTCGACGAGTGGCAGCACCTCGGTGTCGGTGACAGGGTCGCGCCGATGGCGAACCCGCCCAGCGAGAGCACCTCGTTCCGGATCGCCGAGATGGACCGTCCGCGCCGACTCGTGTGGAGCAAGCCCGACTCCAGCTGGTCGTGGCTCCTCACTCCCGTCGAGGGTCACCGCACGCGCCTCGTCACGAGACTCAAGGTCCGCTACCGACCGGGCGCCAGCGCGCTGCTGACGATCCCGCTCATCGAGCTCGGCGACTTCGCGATGATGCGCCGCATGCTGCTCAACCTGCGTCGGCTCGCCACCACCTCCAACTCGGAGCCCACACCGGCGGCGTGACGCGTCGCGTTGGTACGTTTCGTCGTCATGGCGTTCACGGAGATCCCCGTCGTGTCGCTCGCCGAGTGGACCGGACCCGACGTCGACCGAGCCGCGTTCGCCGATCGGCTGCGGTCGATCTGCCACGAGGTGGGGTTCTTCCGCCTCGTCGACCATGGTGTCGACCCCGGCTTCCTCGACGACTACTTCGCCGCGCTGCAGGCGTTCTTCGCCCTCCCGGAGGACATGAAGGCCCAGATCGACAAGGTCGCCTCCCCGTGGTTCCGTGGCTGGGAGCGCGTCGGTGCCGAGCTCACCGACAACCGGGTCGACCATCGCGAGCAGATCGACGTGTGGACCGAGCTCGATCCGCGGCCGGCCGGCGTGGAGCCTCCGTACCTGCGGCTCGAGGGGCCCAACCAGTGGCCCGACGAAGCGATCCTGCCGGGATTCCGGGCGCTCGTCGAGCGGTTCCAGTCGGAGATGGAGGCGATCGCCGACGAGCTGATGGCGGCGATGAGCGTCGGCCTCGGCCTCCCCGCCGACCACCTGCGACAGGTGTTCGGCGAGCGCTGCATGTCATTGGTCAAGCTCATCCGGTACCCACCGACACCGACCGGCGAGGCGGGCGTGAACGCGCACCACGACGCCGGCTTCCTCACCCTGCTGTGGCAGCACGGCGTCGGCGGGCTGCAGGTGCAGAACCCCGACGGCGACTGGGTCGACGTCCCCGCCGATGGTGACGCGATCGTCGTCAACCTCGGCGAGATGCTGCAGTCGATGACCGGCAACTACTTCGTCGCCACCACCCATCGCGTGATCACCGTCGACGAGCGCTACTCCTCGGCCTACTTCCACGGACCAGCGCTGACCACACCCCTCGCCCCGCTGCCGCTCGACGAGCGGTTCAGCGAGGCGGTGGCCGCCAGCCCCCACCACCGCAGCGCCGGCTTCATGGCCCGTCGCGACGAGCTGCTCGCCGGCTCGCAGGGCACCACCTCGACCTCGGCCGACACCTACGGGCAGCAGCTGTGGAACTACTTCATCCGCAGCTACCCCGACCTGGTGCGGCGGCACCACCCTGACGTCGTCGCGACCCCCTGAATCGAGAGGAGCCGGATGGACGAAGCACCCCCCACGCCGCCCGTCATCGAGGTGGTGCCGATCGGATTTGTGCACGGTGGTCGAACCGAGGTGATCGACGACCAGTGGGGCGACGTCGTCGCCGACATCGTCCTCGACGACCGGTTCCCCACCGATGCGCTCGACGGGCTCGTCGAGTTCTCCCACCTCGACGTCGTGTACGTGTTCGACCAGGTCGACGAGGCCACCATCACCGTGGGCGCCCGCCACCCGCGCGGACGGACCGACTGGCCTCGGGTCGGGATCTTCGCCCAGCGTGCGAAGGGGCGACCGAACCGGATCGGCGTGACCACCTGCGAGCTCGTCGCGGTCGCCGAGCGGAGCGTGACGGTGCGCGGGCTCGACGCCGTCGACGGCACACCGGTGCTCGACCTCAAGCCCTACATGACCGAGTTCGCCCCCCGGTCCCCGGTGCGCCAACCCGAGTGGTCGAGCGAGCTCATGCGGGAGTACTGGTGAGCGGCGACCGGACGTAGCAGCCGTTACGTTCACGGGCCGTGGGGTACCGGCACTCGCGCGAGGAGATCGTCGCCGCGACGGCGGCCACCGCGCTCGAGCACGGCATCGGTGCGCTCACCTACCGGCGCGTCGCCGACCGGCTGGGCATCAGCGACCGGATGGTCGTCTACTACCTGCCGACCAAGGCCGACCTGGTCCACGCCGCCGCGACGGCGCTGTCGGCTTCGTTGCAGGGGCTTCTCCTCGATGCCTTCGGCGATCGGCCCCGACCCGTCGACGAGCTGCTGCGCGCCGCCTGGCCCGTCTTCGCGACGACGGAGGCCGACCGCGTGGCAGCGATCTTCCTCGAGGTGATCGGACTCGCAGCCGCCGGCGCCGAGCCGTTCGACGAGCTGGCCCCGGCGCTGATGTCCGCATGGGTGGCGTGGCTCGCCGATCGCGTGGCCGCTCCCAGTCCGGTGGCCCGACGGGAGGGCGCGCTGGGGATCGTGGCCCGCATCGACGGGCTCCTCGTGATCCGCCGCACCCTCGGACCCGAGGCCGCCGACACCGCAGCCCGGTCCCTCGGCATCACCGGACGTCGGCGGCGCCCCGTCTGCTAGCCAGGAGGTGTGGAACACGGCCTTGCCGCCGACGGCGGCTCCTACTGCCCGGCGTTCGCGCTCCTGACGTCGACCGACGACGCGACGCTCGCCGCTGCGCTCGGGCGTCCCGTCACCGACGGGTGCCCGGAACCACGCGACGGCGAGACCGATGCGCAGTGGTGGGCCGTCGCGGCGGTCGCCGGGGTCGCCACCGACGATGAGGGGCGACCGGCCCATGGTGACGACACGCACGTGGTGCACCTCGGACGAGGCGAAGGGGTGCTGCTCGTGACCGATCGAGCAGCGGCGGTCGTGCTCACCGGCGGCGAGCTGCTCGGCGACGCTGCCGCGCTGGCCCTCGCGTTCGACCTCGACGAGGTCGCCGACGTCGACGCCGACGTCCGACGCGGCATCCTCCGTCGCCAGGTCCGCTCGCTCACCGTGGAGCTGAAGGGTGCGTCGTGGGGAGCGGTCGGCTTCGCCGTGCGTGGCGTGCTCGACCGGGCGCCGGGCCAGCACGAGGCGACGTTCCGGGCCGCCGATGCCGACGAGCTCGTGAGTCGACTCCACGCCGGCCCAGCCGACTCGACCGGAGGTGCCCGATGACCGACGACGAGCTGCTGCGAGCGCTCGCGGACGACGAGCGTCGCCTCCGCTTCTCCAGCTTCACGAACGACGACGCCATCGCGCTCGGCCTCGCGCTGCTCGACGCGGCGCGGCAGGAGCAGGCGCCGGTCGCGATCGACGTCCGGCGGAACGGCCAGCAGCTCTTCCACGCCGCCCTGGACGGCACGTCGGCCGACAACGACGAGTGGATCCGGCGCAAGTGCAACGTGGTGGATCGGTTCGGTCACTCCTCGTTCTACGTGGGCACGCTCTGCCGCGTGCAGGGCGGCACGATCGAGGAGGTGTTCGGGGTCGACCCGCGCGAGTACGCCGACCACGGTGGTGCGTTCCCGGTGATCGTGCACGGTGTGGGCGTGGTGGGAACCGTCGCGGTGTCCGGGCTCCCGCAGGCCGACGACCACCGGCTGGTCGTGGAGGTGCTCGAGCGGCTGCTCACGTGAGCGGGCGGCGCCGCTGCGAGGGCAGCCCGGCGGCCGACACGAGCGACCCGAGCAGCGCCACGACGCAGATCGCGAGCATGGCGCCCACCCCCTCAGCGTCGTCACCGACCACCACGGTGAGCAGCACGCTCGCCATGATGCTGCCCACGTACCTGCTCGTGGAGAGCAGCCCCGAGGCCAGCCCGATCCGACCATCGGGTGCGGCCTCGATGCCGGCGGTGAGGATGCTCGGCGTGGCGGTCCCGAGCCCGAGACCGAACAGGGCCAGCGCGCCGATCAGGATCGCGCTCGACGTGCCGTCACCCCCGATGGCGGCCACCATGACGGCTGCGGTCGCGACGACGATGCCCGCGACCACCGGGAACCTGCGGCCACGGAGGTCGCCGAGCCGGCCACCGAGCGGGCTCATCACGATCATGCCGATGGTGAGCGCCGAGGTGGCGAGGCCGATCGCCCCGGACCCCCACCCGCGATCGTCGAGCACGATCGGCGTGATGAGCAGCAGCGCGTACTGCGCGAGCGTCGAGAGCACCTGCGTCGAGAACGCCGCGCCGAAGGGCGCGTTCACGACCCGGGTGCGGTGGGGCGGCGGCGAGACCGGCGCCTGCTCACCCGCCTCGAGCCGAGCAGCCACGAGCACGCGGTCGGGCACCGATCGGTGGAGCACCACGAGCACGACAGCGACGATCGGAAGGTTCACCCAGAAGATCGCCGGCCAGCCGAACAGAGCGATCAGCACGCCGCCGATCACCGGACCCAGGCCGGCACCCACGCCGATGACGGAGCCCTGCAGGCCGAACGCGCTCCCCCGATCGTCAGGCGACGTGATCGACCGGAGCATCGACTGCACGCTCGGCGTCAGGGCGGAGGCGAACAGCGCCTGCACCGTTCGCACGGCCACCAGGAACCAGAACGCCGGGGCGACTGCGGCCGCCGCCGAGCACACACCGAAGCCGATGACCGCGATGCGAGCGAGCCGACCCGCACCGAGCGCGTCGGCGACCCGCCCGGCGAACGGCTGCCCGAGGAGCATCGCCACCAGATAGACGGTGATGAGCAGACCGGCTTGGCCTGCGGTGACACCGAAGTCGTCGGCGATCGTCGGGAGCGCCACCGCGATCATCGTCGAGTTGAGCGGTACCAGCGCCGTGGCGAGCGTGATCCCGACGATCGTGGCTCTCGACGCGACCGGCTCGCCCGCGCTCATCGAACGGCGCCCGCGACGACCAGTGCGGCGGCCGAGCAGTCCATCGGCCGGACACTAGAGACCCCGGAACCGAGTGGGGACCTCCTCCCCTAGCCAGCCGGTCGCGTTCGGCGCACGGTGAAGGTGACAGAGAGGTACCGCGTCAGCACGGTGGGCCCTGTGGGGGCGCTCTCTGCACGGCACATCGTGCAGGAGGGAGGTTCCCATGAGACGCATGCTCACTGCACTGACGAGCATCGCGCTCGTCACATGGGTCGCGCCGGCCATGGCGTCGGCCCAGGAGGCACTTCCGTTCCGGGGCGACTTCGTCGTCGACCCCCAGGCGGAGGTGATCAGCTCCAGCCGCTGGGGACCCCCGGGTGACAACCAGCACTACCCCGTCGATCGCGACGTGCTCGTGAGCATCGACCGCGACGCCGACGGCACTGCTGACGCCGCCTACGGCACCCACAGCGACGCCACGGGCAACTGGACACTCGAGCTGAGCGGGCTCGAGGACCTGCAGCCCGGCCAGGTGATCCGCACCGACACCGCGGTCGACGACCTGGGTGTCGAGGACACCGCCGACGGGTACCACGTCGTGTACGCGCTGACCATCGACGGTTGGGACGTGGACAGCGACACGATCTGGGGGTCGTCCGACCGTCAGAGCGGGCTCCAGGTGTGCGTCGGCAAGGACCAGATGCACTACTGCATGAACCAGTGGTTCCCCGAGGGTGACACCGATCCGTGGGAGGGCGACCTCGGCTGGATGTACCAGTACCCGGACGGCTACATCGTCCCCGGCGCCTCCATCGGCGCCGTGCAGCTCGGCGACGCCGCATCGGGCGACAACGGGATGACGTCGATCAACGCGTCGATCCCGTCCGACCTCCATCCCGAGGTCTGGATGTGGCCGACCGCCGGCCTGTGGGACGGCATCAACGTCGGCGTGAGCGTGAACGGCTTCGAACCCGGAGCCAACGTGTGGATCACGATCAACTCCCGCACCGACCCGACGGGGACGTGGCAGCAGCTCGCCGACATCAACGTGAGCGAGCAGGGCGGCTGGGGGCTCCAGGTCCAGGTGCCCCGGTACATCAACGGCCAGTTCGACTGCGCCCCCGATCGATGCATGCTCGTGGCCGCGCAGATGGACGACCCGTTCAACGTCAACGCCGTCGTCGATCTCACCTTCGCCCGGCTCGACCTGTTCAGGTGGACCCCCACCGACCCGGCCGAGCCGTGGGCGTCGGGCACACCGGGCGACCCGATCACCGGGCCGGCCGACATCGTCGAGCACGGTGACTTCATCTGGGTGGAGGGCAGCGGGTTCACCCCGAACCAGCAGTACCAGCTGAACCAGTGCCGCTTCATGTTCGAGCCGCAGTGCCGCAACACGTGGTTCGCCATGCCGTGGGCCTACACCGACGAGAGCGGCTCGTTCGGCACAGTGCTCGAGGTCGGCAAGGTGATGTACGGGCCGTGGGGCAGCACCCCGACCTGGTACGTCAACCCGACCTGGGACCTCCGTGACGGCGACACCGTCATGGTGAACGCCACCGGGTTGCCCGGTGCGTACTGGGAGGACTGGCCGCTGAGCTACGTCGGTGCGATCCCGACCGGCGGCTGGGACGGTCAGGTCCACATCCGTTCGACGGAGCTGCAGTTCAGCCCCGACCCGGTTCGGGTGGAGGTGTCCGTCTCCCAGGCCCTCGAGCAGCAGCTCGAGGCCATCGTCCACGTCGCACCGCTCCCGCAGACGACTCGCATCGTCGACTGGGACCGGGAGACCGGTGATCTCGAGTACGGCTACACCAGCTTGAACCGCTGGGTGCAGCCGCCCGAGGGCGAGGTCTGGGATCCCCCGCCGCCCGAGAACGGCTCGTACGACTGCGCCGACGTGCTGCCGTACGACACGGCCACCTCGGGTGCCCAGGAGGCCGTCCACTGCTCGATGTACTTCCGGGTGACGGAGACCGTCGTGGACACCGGCAGGACGGTCGAGGCGTTCTCGGAGTGGACACCCATCCACTTCGCACGCTTCGACCTGACCGCCACCACCACGTCGGCGACGCTCACGTCGAAGCCCGCAGGGGTGACCCTGCGTGGCCAGGTGACCTGCACCGGCTTCGTGCCGGAGCAGTACCTCGTCAACATCGAGGGTGTGCTGACCCAGACGACCGGCGGCAAGCGGCCGTCGACCGTCAGCGTGCCGTTCGTGGCGACCGCCACCTGCAGCGGAACGATGTCGAACCCGGGCACCGCCATCTGGACGGTGTTCGTGCCGGGCACGTTCAAGGCAGGGACGGCGACCGTGACGCTCGATGTCCGGTCGCCGGGCTTCACCCGCAACGACGACCCGTACCACGTGGTCCAGACGGTGACGATCGTCGCCCCGCCGAAGGGCGGCAAGCGCTGATCTGATCGCTGGCCGAGCCACGGCACGTGCCGCCCGGGTCGGACCCGGGCGGCACGTGCGTTCAGTCGTGCAGCTCGAGGCGCAGCGAGGCCGGGCCGTGCAGCTGGTGGCGGCCCCGCCCGCAGCGCGTGAGGCGGATCGGCGCCGCTCGCTCGTCGAGGCGGCGCTTCAACATGAGCAGCCGCGTGTCGAGGTTGTCCCGGTAGCCGGGCAGCTCGAGCGAACGGTCGAGCCGCAGCTCCTTGTTCGTGAACTCGGTCTGCCCCGTCTGCACGTGGCGGTTCACGATCGACCACAGGATCCTGCCGGCCACACCCCGGATCAGGTAGTCGCCGTCGAGGAAGACGCTGCCGTCCTGCGGGAAGAAGCGCACGTGGCACTCGCCCTCACCCGTGGCCGCCGCGGTCGCGGGTGAGGGCCCGACGGCGGGTGCGTCCGTGGTCTCGTCGCTCGCGGACTGCCGGTCGAGGTCGACCATCTGCGCGATCAGCGTCGCCACCACCGTCAGCACCGCCTCGTCGTCGTCGTCGAACGCGACCGGGATCGGGCTCTCCACCACCACGACGCCGACGAGCTCGCCTCGCACCATCGCGGGCACTGCGACCCGGCTCCGGGCGTCCTCCAACGACGGCACGGGCACGTCGAGGCCCGGCCCGACGGTGCCGACCTCCTCGAACGAGCGCCGCACCGTGCGCGAGTATTTCTGCATCTGGCGCAGGCTGCCCTCTCGCACTGCGACGCACCGCTGCGCAGCGGCTCCCGGGATCCCCTCCCCCACCGCGACCTCCGAGCCGAGGCCCTTCACGGGGAAGCCGTGGCTCGCCACCGTGAAGAGCCGCGTGCCGGTCTCGTCGAGCAGCATCACCGCCGAGTGGCGATAGCCGAGCAGCTCGTCCATGCCCTCCAGCGCGACGTCGAGCAGCAGCTCGAGGTCGGAGCAGCGGCCGAGGCGCGCAGCCAGCTCGGCCGACGCGGCGAGCAGCGATGCGTGCTGCCGCGACGAGGCATCGCTCGGGCTCGGGTCGTGGTCCTGCACGATCTCGATCGACTCGACGCGGCAGATGTCGGCCGAGCGGAGGCGGAACACGTCCTGCATGCCGGCCATCGCGGCCACCCGGTCGACCTCGTCGCGCAGGCGCTCGAACACCGGACCGCGCCGGTCGGTCCGCTCGTAGCGCAGGGTCAGGCAGTACTCGCTGTACGTGAGCGGGTCGAGCAGCAGGAGCGTGGCGAACGGGTTCTCGACGAGGTTCCGCGACGTCTTGGACATGAACTGGTTCGACAGCGCCACTCGCTCGTCGTCGACGGGGTGGACGGCGGACAGGTAGGTGATGTTCGGCACACCGGCGGCGCTGGCCGTGGCGATCACCGCCGGGACCCGCCCGTCGAAGCAGCGCCGGAGGTCGCGCATCGAGATCACCTGGCTCATGCGCGATCCTCCAGGCGCCGACCTGCAGCGGGGCCCGGTGTCTGATCGAAGGTGTCGTCGATCTCGATCACGCATGCGACGACCGGACGATCGGCCCAGCGCTCGAGGATCTCGATGGGCTCGCCATCGGTCTCGTGGATGTCGCGGGTGAAGTCGTCGGCGTACTGACGGTGCTTCGCGAGATCGGCCGGGGTGGGGGGCTCGACCGACATCACGCGGCCCTTGAGCTGCAGCGAACGCAGCGTCGGCACGTCGGCCGTGCACACCGCCACCAGGGCGCCCCGGTCGAGGTTCTCGACGGTCCGGGTGTCCTCGGCGTCGACGAGCAGCCGCACGCGAACCGGTTCGTCGGCGAGCACCGTCAGGCCGTGGCCGCGGCCGGCGTGGGGGCGACCCGAAGCGTCCACCGTCCCCACCAGGAGCGCGCACCCACCGTGCAGGAACTCGATGGTCGCTGGGTCGAGCATGCGTCCCTCCTCTCCTCTCGAACAGGGCGGCCCCGGGAAGTGAAGACGTTCGTAGCAGTCGCGAGGGGACTCGTAGCAACCGCGTACGGGGTTCTTCGGCGCGGACGGGCAGCGGGACTGCGCACGATGCCGTCACGCCGATCGGCACCGGACCGTGGGCCGATCACGAGGGAGGGAGACCCCACATGACCATCACCGACGTCACCAGCACCGTCGCCACGACGATCGATCGCCCCCGCTACCGGCCGGTCTCGTTCGACCTGTACCGCGACATCCACAAGGCCATCCGGGTCGAGATGTTCGAGGTCGTGGCGAACGCCGGCCGGATCGATCCGGGTGACCGCGCCGCCTGTGACGACCTCGCCGACCAGGTCGACGCGCTCGTCACGTTCCTGCACCAGCACGCGGAGCACGAGGACGGCACCCTGCAGGCACCGCTCGAGCAGGTCGCACCCCACCTCGCCGGCCAGGTGGCCACCGAGCACACGGCCATCGAGGCCCGCTTGGACCACGTCGTCGCCCTGGCCCAGCTGCTGCGTCGCGCCCCGGAGCGCGACCGCCGGGCCGTGGCGCACGAGCTGTACCTCGACCTGGCGGCCTTCACCGGTGACTACCTGGCCCACCAGGACCTGGAGGAGCGGGTGATCGGCCAGGCGCTCGACGCGGCGCTGGGCACCGAGGGCCTGCTCGCCCTGAACGGGGCGATCCTCGCGAGCATCCCGCCGCACGAGCTGTCGGCCTCGCTCGCGCTGATGTTCCCGGCGATGAACGTCGACGACCGGGTCGACCTGCTCGGTGGCATGCGAGCGACCGCTCCGGCCGAGGTGTTCGACGCGAACTGGAGCCTTGCTCGGTCGGTGCTCACCGCCCGCGAGGTCGACGAGCTCTCGGCGCGCCTCGGCCTGGCCTGAACCCGTCGTGGCGGACCGGCGTTCGGCGGCTCAGGTGGCACAGCCGCCTGCAGCTCGTCGAGGGTCGATCGTCACGGTGTCAGATCACGATGGTGGCGCCGACGAACTCGACGCTGAACGCCTCGCACCACACGAGCGCCGTGTACGCGCCCGGGGCGAGCACGGTGCCGGCGGGCAGCTCGTAGTTCTGGTCACCGACGTTGCCCTTCAGCGCACCGAGGTGGATCGACCCAGCCGGCAGCGAGACCTGGTCGGCGCCGGGCACGAGGTACACCTCGAGGTCGGGACCGTTCTCGATGTCGAAGCGCTCGAAGCGGAGCACGAGTGATCCGTCCGGGTTCTGGAAGATGCCGGCGTCACCCGTTCCGGAGTGGCCGGCGAGCCCGACGAACTGACCCGCCCCGAGCAGGACCGGCCCACTGGGCGGCGGCGGGGGTGGCGCCGGTTCGGCTGGTGCGACGGTCGTCGGGCCGGGCGTCGGTGCCGGCGCGCTCTCGGCGAGCGGCGCACTCGACGCGGCCGGCGGGTCGCCCTCGGCCCCGGCGGTCGCCGGGACCGAGGGCGGTGCACTTGCGGGTGCGGGGGCTGGAGCCGGCGCCTCGGCGCCGGAGCCGGTCTGCTCGGCGATCGAGGTGGCGAAGCTCTCGTCCACCACGTCGTCGACGAAGTACGGCGAGATCAGCCACCAGCTCACGATCACCAGCGGAACGGCGAGCACGATCACACGGACGAGCGGCGGCACGCGGAGCCAGAGCATCGCGACGAGGGCGAGTGCCGCGAGCAGCGTGCCGCCGAGCGTGAACAGCAACGTCCGCTCGTTCTCGAACGGGGCTTCGAGGATGTCCGGCTCGAGGATCACCAGCACGATCGTCACGGCCACGATCAGCGCCGCGGTGACGATCTCCAGGCGGGAGATGCGGCCGATCAGCGTCGGTGCCGGGGAGCTCGCAGCCGCCCCGCCGTCGAGTCCGGACTCCTGGGGGGTCGAGGTGTCGAGTTGCATGTGGGGAGCAACCCGTCGCCTCGACGATGGAGTCCCGATCTCCCATGAACAGACGCGAAACGATGTCGGACGGCCGCGCACCGTGCTCGGGTGCCCGTCACGCCGCAGGGTCAGCCGTCGGGCACGACGGTGATCAGGACGTTGCCGATCTTCTGCTGGGTCTCCACGTACCGGTCGGCGTCGACGATCCTCCCGAGGGTCGTCGGGATGCGACTGGATCGAGGAACCTGCTCAGCGGTAGGAGCGGAGCTCGACTCGATTGCCGTCCGGGTCGCGCAGGTACACGCCACGGCCGATGCCGCGTGCGCCGAACAGGTCGGCGGGCCCCATCTCAA
>JALOLG010000159.1 GCA_025456105.1 Ilumatobacteraceae bacterium
GGCGGCGCTGAGCAGCCCGTCGACGTGATCGATCAGCTCGGCGATCAGCGTCTCGCAGGCGTCGGCCACCGGCTGCGACAGCCCCTCGCCCTGCTCGAACGTCTCGCCCTCGATCGCCCAGATCTCGAGCGCCGGTGGCAGCCGGTCGAGGGAGCTGGCGAGATCGATCGCATCGCCGAGGCCGAGCGCGTGGCCGCCGCCCACCACGACGTCGGCCGACATCGCGTGCTGCGCGACGTGGTCGGCGGTGAACCGGTGACGGGTGCCGGCCACACCGCCCGAGCGCACCGCATCGATCACCACGACGTGATCGGCACCCTCCCAGGCCTGCACCAGCCGGACGGGCTCGCCGTCGAGCTCGAGCGCGCGCACCCGAGGGTCGCGCTCGAAGTGGTCGCCGAGACGCCGCGCCACGAGCAGGCCGACGGCGTCGTCGCATCGGTACGGGTTCCCGATGCCGATGATCGTCACCCTCATGACCGCACCAGCCGCATGTCGAGGAAGTGCGTGGCGCAGGAGATGCACGGGTCGTAGTTGCGCACGGCCTGCTCGCACAGCGCCTCCAGGCGCTCGTCGTCGAGGTGCAGTGACTCCTCGATGAGGTGGGTGAGGTCGTGCTCGATGACCGGCTGGTTCTGCGAGGTCGGCGGCACGATGCGGGCGTCGAGGATCGTGCCCGCCTCGTCGATCTCGTAGCGGTGCCACAGCAGGCCGCGCGGCGCCTCCGACCAGCCGCACCCGGCCCCGGCCCGCGGCTCGACGGGCACCGACGGCCGGTCGGGCGGCTCGTACGCGTCGGCGATCGACAGCGCGACCTCGCAGGCGTGCAGCGTCTCGATCGCACGCACCACCACGCTGCGGAAGGGGTTCCGCTCCGCACCGGTGAGGCCGAGCTCGGCCGCGAGCGCGGCGGCCCGCGGCGCCAGGTGATCGGCGTTCAGCGCGAACCGCGCGAGCGGGCCCACCAGGTAGTCGCCGCCCGCCAGCATCCGGCCGTGCAGCGCCGTCGAGTGCTCCACGTGCTCCTCGGCGAAGTGGTCGAGGAAGGCGCCGGCGCCGATGTCGAGCCCGGTCGTCGACACCAGCCGGTCACCGAGCATCGGGTACTCGGTGGGGTGGCGCAGCGCCACCAGCGCGACGCCGTCGGGCAGCTCGTGGTCGGGCATCGGGAACGTCGCCGTCCAGCGCGCGACGTCGTCGGCCAGCTCCACGGCCCGGCGCAGATCGCCGGCGAGCGAGCGCATCTCGGCAGCGGACGGCACACGGTAGAACCCCCCGAGCCGCACGTTCACCGGGTGGACGGCGCGGCCGCCCACCACCTCCACGATGCGGTTGCCGATCTTCTTCAGCTCGAGCCCGCGCTCCACCTCGGCCCGGTGGTCGGCGGCCAGCGCGATGCCGCTCTCGTAGCCCAAGAAGTCGGGGGCGTGGAGGAGGTGCACGTGGAGCACGTGGCTCTCCACCCACTCGCCGCAGTACAGCAGGTGCCGCAAGTCGCGCAGCGGGGCGTCGAGGGTGACGCCGCACGCCGCCTCGAGCGCCTGGCACGCGCTCATCTGGTACGCGACCGGGCAGATCCCGCAGATCCGGGCCGTGATGTCGGGCGGCTCGGTGAAGCGCCGGCCGCGCAGGAACGCCTCGAAGAACCGGGGCGGCTCGAAGATGCGCAGGCGCACGTCGTGGACCGCGCCGTCGCGGACCTCCACCACGAGGCCGCCCTCGCCCTCCACCCGGGTCATCGCCTCCACGCCGAAGCGCCGATGGTCGTGGCTCACGTCGCGTCACCCCCTGGTCGCGGACCGATCGTGACCGCGATCTCGACCGCCGCCTCACGGAACTCCGGCGAGCCGATGTTGAACGTGCGCAGCATCCGGAGCAGCTCGTGGTCGTCGACCCCGAGCCCCGCGAGGCTCGTCCGCATGGAGGCCACGTTGGCGGCCTCCGACGGTCCGAAGCACCCGAAGCAGCCCCGGTGGAAGCCCGGGCAGAGCGCACCGCACCCACCGTGCGTGACCGGCCCGAGGCACGGGGTGCCGTGGGCGACGAGCACGCACACGTGGCCTGCCTGCTTGCACTCGACGCACACCGCGTGGGAGGTGTCGGGCACGCGCCGGCCGGCGATCAGCGCCGTCATCACGGCGAGCAGCTCGCCCTTGGAGATCGGGCAGCCGCGCAGCTCGTGGTCGACCCGCACGTGCGCTGCCACGGGCGTGCTCGTGGCCAGGGTGTCGATCCAGTCGGGTCGGGCGTACACGACGCTCGCGTACTCGGCGACGTCGGCCGTGTTGCGCAGCGCCTGGATCCCGCCTGCCGTCGCGCACGCACCGATCGTGACGAGCAGGGTCGAGCGCGCCCGGATGTCGCGGATCCGCTCCACGTCGTGCGCGGTGGTGATGGAGCCCTCCACGAACGACACGTCGTAGCGGTCGAGCAGCTCCGACGGCCCGGCCTCGAGGAACATCCGGATGTCGAACGCCTCGGCGATCGCCAGCAGCTCGTCCTCGCAGTCGAGGATCGTCAGCTGGCAGCCGTCGCACGAGGCGAACTTCCAGACGGCGACGGTGGGCCGGCTCATCGCCCCGGCACCGCCATCAGTGGGGCGACGCGATCCCAGCTCACGACGGCGCCGTCGCGGCACAGCAGCAGCGGGCCGAGCTGGCAGCGCCCGCAGTGCGCGATCCCGCAGTGCATGTTGCGCTCGAGCGACACGTGGATCCGGTCGGCCGCCATGCCGGTGCGCAGCAGCGCCCGCGCCGTCCACACCATCATCAGCTCCGGCCCGCACACGAACGCCACGTCGCCGCGCAGGTCGTGGCGGCCGAGCAGCTCGGTGGCCGTGCCGACGGCGCCGGTCCAGTCGCGGTCGGCTGCGTCGACGGTGGTGACCACCTGCGCACCGGCCGCCCGCCAGCGCTCGTAGGTGTCGGCGTACAGCAGCTGATCGGGTCGGCGCGCCCCGATCACCACGTGGACGCGGTGCGGGTCGCGGCGACGTGCCACCAGGGCCTCGATCGCCAGGCGCAGCGGCGCCACACCCAACCCGCCGGCCACGACGACGATGTCGCGGCCGTCGGCCTCCTCGATCGGCCATGCGGTGCCGTAGGGCCCACGGGCTCCGAGCACGTCGCCCACCTCGCTGCCGACGATGGCCTCGCTCGTCATCCCGACGCGCCGCACCGTCAGCTCCACCAGCCCGTCGGCGCCGATGCCGCTCACCGAGATCGGGATCTCCCCGACGCCGTTCACCCACACCATCAGGAACTGACCCGGCGCCGGCACGCCGACGGCATCGGCACCCGCCGGGACCAGGCCGATCGTGACGACGTCGGATCCGTCGACGACGCGAGTGACGACGCGGTACGGCACCGGCGCCATCGGCTCGCGCCGGGCAGTCGCGTGACGCTCATCGAGCAGGGCCATACACGTCCACCAGCTGGTGTCGGGTCGATTCGAGGCGCGCCGCGAGCACCGCCGCGAGCCGGCGCATGACGTGGAAGCCGAGCTCGTGATCGTCGTCGCAGGCGGCCCGCAGCTCGGTGGCATCGACTGCGACGGTGGCGACCGGATCGAGGGCGACGACGTCGAAGTGCACCCGGTACGGCGGCGTGGCCCACGACCAGCCGATCACCTGCCCGGGGTGCACCGTCGCGATCAGCGTCGGCTCGCGCCCGGCCGCCAGCACCTCGACGGCGGCGCGGCCAGCCGTGACGAGGTGGAACCGGTCGGCCGGCGCATCGCTGCGCAGGATCCACGCCCCGGCGGGGTACGACTCCTCGTGGGCGATCGACGCCAACCGCCTGAGGTGCGCCTCGGCGAGCCCGGCCGAGAACGGGTGGGTCGCCAGCGCCTGCTCGATGCGATCGCGGGTGGCGTCGGTGGTCATGGGCCGACCCCCGTCAGCGCCGCCGCCTCCGCGGGCAGGTCGATGCCGGCCGGGCACCAGGTGGAGCACCGACCGCATCCGACGCACCCCGACGTGCCGAACTGCTCGTGCCACGTCTCGAGCTTGTGCGTGAGCCACTGCCGGTACCGATCGGCCGTCGTCGCGCGCACCGGCCGCCCGCCGATGCGCGAGTGGTCGAGCTGGAAGCACGAGACCCACGTCTGCTCGCGGACCGTCACGTCGGGATCGACCAGATCGGTGACGTCGGTGAACGACGAGCAGAAGCACGTGGGGCACACCGACGTGCAGCTGCCGCACGACAGGCAGCGGGCCGCGACGTCGGCCCAGTGGGCGTGCTCGTCGGTGCCGGCGAGGGCCGACGGCAGCGCGGCTCCGTCGAGCCGATGACGGATCCCGTCGCGCGCCCGCTCGGCCACGGCAGCAGCGGCGTCGTGGTCGCCCGGCACCGCCGGGTCGCCGTCGAGCCGCTCGAGCACCCGGTGGCCGAGCGTCGTGCCGGCCTCGACGAGCAGGCGATGGCCGCCGTCGAGCACCTCGGTGATGCGCAGGTCGTAGCCCTCCTGAGGCCGGGGATCGCCGCCCATCGACGTGCACCAGCACGTGGCGCTCGGCACGCCGCACGTGACGGCGACCACGAAGGTGTCGGCGCGCCGCTCGACGTAGCGGTCGTCGGGGTGGTCGGGGTCGTCGAGCACGCGGTCGAGCACGGCGAGCGCTCGGATCTCGCAGTCGCGGGCGCCGACGAGCGCCATCGGCGCCGGCGGCGGCGCCGGCTGCTCCACCACGAACGTGCCGTCGGCCCGTCGGATTCGCACCACCTCGGAGCGGGGCGGGAACACGAACCGCTTCCACGAGTCGGCCCCCGGCGTCCACGAGAACCTGGTCGCGTCGCCCGACGCCTCCAGCCGGAACCGCCCCGGAGCCTGCTCGGTGCGGACCCCCTCGGGCAGGTCGGTGCCCGACGCCAGGTCGTCGTACGCCACGACGCCGTCGCGCACGGTCGGCCCGAGCGTGCGGTAGCCCTCGGCACGCAGCACCTCCACCAGGCGGTCGAGCCCCGCGCGGGCGTCGATGCAGCGGGCTCCGTCCACCCCGACATCTTCCGGTGCCTG
>JALOLG010000160.1 GCA_025456105.1 Ilumatobacteraceae bacterium
TGGTCGCCGTCGTCGGCGCGCACCTCGTCGGGCACCAGGCGCAGCAGCACCACCCCGGCCGTGGGCGCGCCGCTCGTGATCCAGGCGTCGAGCTGCCAGCGCACCCGGTCGACCACCGCGGCGGCCGACAGCCCCTCGCCGCGGTACCAGGCCCGCTCGCAGCGCTCGCCGTGCTCGGTCTCGGCCACGACGACGAGCCGCGTGCACACCCGGCCCTCACCGGCGAGCTCGGCGACCATCGCGTCGGCGAGCTGCTTGGCGACGAACACCAGCGGGGCGAGCTGGCCGACGGGATCGTCGAAGGCACGCTCCACGCACCGCTCGGGCGGCGGGTCGGCGGTGTCGAGCGGGCGGTCGTCGTCGCCGCCCGCCAGGCGGTGGGCGTGCCGTCCGGCCCAGCCGAAGCGGGCCAGCACGTCGGCGGCCGGGAGCGCGGCGAACGCCCCGAGGGTGTGGATGCCGAGCTGCGCCAGCAGGTCGACGAGCTCGGGCGGCACGTCGCCCAGCTCGCGCAGCCAGGCCACGGCGAGGCCGTCGAGGAAGGTGGGTGTGCCACCGGGGTCGACGACCAGCGGGGACCGGCCGACGCTGCGGCGCGCCGCGATGGCCGCAGCGGATCGCCCGTCGGCGACGCCGACCCCGCACGGCCAGGTGACGGCCTCCGCCGCGATCGCGGCGATCCGCTCGGCCAGCACCGCGTCGCCACCCACGTAGCGCGACGGCCCGCGGGTGGCGAGCGCCAGCCACCCCGGTTCGACCACCTCCACCCGCGGGGCCAGCTCGGTGACGGCTCGCACGACGGCGTCGAACGCACGGGCGTCGCGAGCGGGGTCGTCGGGCAGCAGCACCGCATCGGGGCACGCCCGCTGCGCGAGGCGGCGGCGATGGCCGAGCTGCACGCCGGCGGCGGCGGCCGCCGGGCTGCGCGCCACGACCCTGCCGGACCGCAGCACGATCGCGGGCTCGTCGGGCACCGTGCCGGTGGCGGCCACCGGCCAGTCGGGCAGCCAGACGGCGAGCGACCGGGTCATGGCAGCGCGAGCTCGGCGGTGACGGGGCGGGGCGCACGGCGACCGGACAGGCGCACGGCGAGGTGGCGGTGCCGGAGGTGCCCGTGGCCGAGGCCGAGGCCCTCCCAGCGGGCCGTCGCGTCGAGCACCAGGTCGTGGCGGTCGGCGCTCGGCGCGGCGTCGTCGACCGTCACCAGGACGGCACCGCGCTGGGCGACCCGCTGGCGCACCGAGCGCACCACCCGGTCGGCAGACGTGGGGAGCCGGGTGATCACGAGGTCGAACCCGTCGAGTGCCGCCGCCACCCGCTCGGCCCACTCGGCCGGCTGCCGGGGGTCGGCCTCGACGCGCACCACCCGCTCGAGGGCCACGCCCAGCTCGGCCGCGGCGGCGGTGCCGACGGTGGGCACGCCCACCAGCGCCAGCCACGACCCGGCCGCGCTCGCCCCCGCCACGAGCGTCAGCGCGAGCGAGGTGGCCGCCGGCCCCCGGCAGGCGACGACCCGGCCACGGACCAGGCCGGGCAGCACCGGGACGAGCACATCGGGCACCGGGAGGTGGTGATCGGCTGCCGACAGCAGCGAGGAGGCCGTGGCGACGGCGAGCATGCCGTCATGCTATCGAACGGGTGTTCGCCGGACCAGTGGGTGGTCAGGCCCCGGCGGCGGCATCGCCGGCCGACTCGAGGTCGAGCGTGCCCGGCAGGCGGTCGAGCACCCGCACCATCTCCTTGGCCGAGGCGGCGTGCTCGTGGGCCCCGAGCGCGATCGCCGTCTCGCGGCTGTCGACGCCCTGGCCGCCGGCGACGATGAGCACACCGGGCGCGTGCCGACGAACGGCGGCGCACGACTCCCGGCACGCGTCGTGGTGCTGCGGGTGCGTGACCGAGATGCCGACGGCCACCACCTCGGGGTGCGCGGCCGCGAGGCCCAGCGACTCGGCCGGGGTGTCGGCGCCGAGGTCGGACACCTCCCACCCCTCGAGCCGCAGCAGGTCGGCCAGCACCGCCACCGAGAGGGCGTGCTTCTCGCCCGCGGGCGTGGCCAGCACCACGGCACCGCGGCTGCGGCCCCGCCGCACGAACCGCGGGCCGAGCCGGCCGACCAGGCGCATCGCGATGCCGGTGGCACGGTGCTCGAGGCCGATGTCGATCTCACCGGCGCTCCAGCGGTTGCCGATGCTGACCATCGCCGGGGTGAGCACGTCGAGGTAGATCTCGTCGAGCTCGGACCCCGCCGCAAGGGCCGCTTCCACCACCCCCCAGGCGCCGCGGGCATCGCCAGCGAGCAGGCGCGCCTCGAGCCGCTCGGCCCAGGGCGCCGGCCTGCCACCGCGGACGGGGGCGTTGCCGTTGCCCGAGCGGAACTGCTCGAGATCGGCTCGGTCGACACGCCACACGCCACCGAGCTTCTGCGCCGGGAGGAGTCCGAGGCGCACGTATCGGTACGCCGTCATGTAGTGGACACCGAGGTCGTCGGCGGCTTCCTGGAGGGTCAGGGTGGCGTCCGACACTCCCGGGAGGTTACGACTGGTCCGGACAACGGTGCGGCACCGTGCCCGGGGTTTCTCAGCCGCCCTGCTTGGCCTTCCAGCGCTCGCGCGCCGCCCGGCTGCGCTCGAGCAGGTGCGCGGGCACGCGCTTCGCGGCCTCCGAGAGCTCGGCGTCGCCACCGCCGGCCGGTGCGGCACCGGCGGCTGGCGCCTCCTCGGCGACGAGGTCGTCGAAGCTGGGCGGCTCCACGCCGGGCACCCAGTACTGGTAGAGGTTGCGGATGATGTCGTCGAGACCGTCGGAGTGGTTCCCCTTCAAGAGGTCGACGGTGACGATGTTGGCGAAGACGTGCACGCCCTCGACCGCGCCGGTGGCGAACAGCCGTCGTGCCAGCTCTGCCGCCGGTCGCGGGCCGACCGCGTCGGCGGCAGACGTGAAGTGCTCGTGCCCCATCCCGGTGAGCGAGCGGTTGGTCTCGTACCGCACGACACCGGGAACCGTGCTCCGCTTCTCGACGACACCCACGAGCTGACCCATACGGTCCGGGAGGTTACCGCTCGGTGGCAGTCCGGTCAGATCCGCTCACTACCGTGGCCGCCGATGAGCGACACCACCACCCCCACCGCCGCGCCCAGCATCGAGGAGTTCCAGGCCGAGGTGACCGCCTTCCTCGACGCCAACGCCACGCGCAAGGAGGCCGAGAAGAAGTTCGTGTGGGGCGAGGGGTCCGACAAGGTCGCGATGTTCGAAGAGCGCGATCGCGACACCGAGACCGAGATGCTCGCGAAGGCGTGCGAGTGGCGGGCCAAGCGCTTCGACGCCGGGCTCGGCTGGATCACCGGCCCGCTCGAGTTCGGCGGACGGATGCTCACGAGCGCCCACCAGCGCGCGTACGACGCGCTCGAGTCGAAGTACGCGGTGCCCAACCAGAGCTTCTTCACGATCGGCCTCGGGATGGTGGCGCCGACGATCCTCGCCCACGGCAGCGACGCCGCCAAGGAGCGCTACCTGAAGGCGATGTACCGCGGCGACATCGTCGGCTGCCAGCTGTTCTCCGAGCCGGGCGCAGGGAGCGACCTCGCGAGCCTCCAGACCAAGGCCGAGCGCGACGGCGACGAGTGGGTGATCACCGGGCAGAAGGTGTGGACCACGGGGGCGCACTTCTCCGACCTCGGCGAGATCATCGCCCGCACCGATCCCGAGCAGCCCAAGCACCGCGGCCTCACCGGGTTCATCGTCGACATGCACGCGCCGGGCGTCGAGGTCCGCCCGCTGCGCCAGATGACGGGCGGCGCGAGCTTCAACGAGGTGTTCTTCAACGAGGTGCGCGTCCGCGACGATCACCGGCTCGGCGACGTCAACAACGGCTGGATGGTGGCGCTCACCACGCTCATGAACGAGCGCGCCGCCATCGGTGCGGGCGGGGGTGGTGGCGGGGCCAACCTGCTCACCCGGATCATCGAGATGGTGAAGGCGTTCGGCCTGTCGGACGACCCGCTCGTGCGCCAGCGCCTCGCCGACCTGATCATCCACGCCCGGGTCGCCGGCTACAACAACCAGCGGGCGATGGACAAGATCCGCTCGGGCCAGCTGCCCGGCCCGGAGATGAGCATGGCCAAGCTCGCCGGCACCCAGAACTCGCTCCGGATGGGTGCCTTCGTGTCGCAGGTGCTCGGCGCCAAGCTGGTCGCCGACAGCGGCGAGTGGGGCACCTACGCCTGGAGCCAGCTGGTGCTCGGCACCCCGGGCGGCCGGATCGCCGGCGGCAGCGACGAGGTGATGCGCAACATCGTCGGCGAGCGCGTGCTCGGCCTGCCGAAGGATCCGGGCATCGACACCACGTCGCCGTTCCGCGAGCTGAAGGTCGGCACCCAGAAGGGCTGATCGGCCCGTCAGAGGCCGAGCGACGACGCCGGCCGCACGACGAGCGGCTCAGGCGCGCGGACCACCTCGCGGTCCTTGTGCGAGTAGGGCAGCTCGTGCAGGACGTGGCGCATGGCCTCGAGCCGTGCGAGCTTCTTCACGTTCGAGTTGATCACGGTCCACGGCGCGTGGGGGGTGTCGGTGCGGCGGAGCATCTCGTCGCGCGCCGCGCCGTACTGCGTGAACTTCGTGACCGCCAGCTCGTCGTTCGGGCTGAGCTTCCACCGCTTGAGCGGATCGGCGCGCCGGCCCTCGAAGCGTCGCCGCTGCTCCTGCTTCGACACCGTGAACCACAGCTTGAACAGGTGGATCCCGGAGTCGACCAGGTGCTGCTCGAAGGCCGGGAGCTGCTCGTAGAACAGCTCGCGCTGCTGCTTGGTGGCGTAGCCCATCACGGCCTCCACGCCCGCCCGGTTGTACCACGACCGGTCGAAGAGCACGATCTCGCCACCCGACGGCAGGTGCGTCACGTACCGCTGGAAGTACCACTGGGTGAGCTCGGCCTCGGTGGGCTTGGGGAGTGCGACGACCCGGGCACCCCGGGGGTTCGTGTGCTCGGTGAACCGGCGGAT
>JALOLG010000161.1 GCA_025456105.1 Ilumatobacteraceae bacterium
GGGGAGGAACCCCAGCCGCTCCCCCGCCTCCACGGCCGGCCGGGTGAGGATGATGCGCTGCACCTGCTTGGCCTGCAGCGCCTGCACCGCCATCGCGACGGCGAGCCAGCTCTTGCCCGTGCCCGCCGGACCGACGCCGAACGTGATCACGTTGGCGGCGATCGCGTCGACGTAGCGCTTCTGACCAGCCGTCTTGGGCCGCACGTGGCGGCCCTTGGCGCCACGCAGCACCTCGTGGGTGAGGACCTCCGACGGGCGCTCGTCGGCGCGCACCATGCCGATCACCCGACCGAGGTTGGCGTCGTCGATCGCGTGCCCTCGCTCGAGCAGGCCGACGAGCTCGGTGAACAGCCGCTCGACGCTGCGGTCGTCGTCGCCGACGATGGTGATCTCGTTGCCCCGGACCGTGATCTGCACCGACGGGAACTCCCGCTCGATCTGGCGCAGGTTGGCGTCGCGGGGTCCGAGGAGCGCCGCCATCAGGTGCGGCCCGGGGACGACGACGGTGGACGGTGCGGTGGTGGTCATGCTCGGCGTGCGCCGGTGACGGCGTCCATGTCGGCCACACGGTAGCAACTTGCTTCAGTTCCGGGGTCCTCCCGCCGAAGAAACGGTTCGTACCGCCGTCATCGAGAGGAGGACCAGGGATGGCCCGAGCCGCCACGCTCGTCAGCTGGTCCTTCGTCGCGCTCGCGGTGAGCCTGATGCTGGCCGTCGCGGCGGGTGACGGCGTCGATCCGGCCGTGACCATCGCGGTGATCGCGCTGGCCGGCGCCGTGGGTGTCGGCAGCGCCCGGACCTACCACCGGATCCGCACCCCCTACCTGGTGGTGATGGGCGTCGCCGGCGTGTACGCCGCCGTCCGGGTCGCCCTCCCCTCGGTCACCACCGGCGATGCCCGCTCGATGGCGAGCGGCGTGACCGAGCTGGTGATCACCGTCGTGCTCGTGGTCGGCATGTACCTGGTGCTGCGGGCCCGCCGCGGCCCGTTCGACGTCCGCGACGCGCTCGATGCCGCGACGATGTTCGTCGGCGGGCTCCTGGTGGCCTGGCTCCTCGTCGTCACGCCCGTGGTCGACTCGGGCCAGATGGGCAGCGCGCCCTCCACCGTGGCTGCCGCCTACCTCCCGTTCAGCCTCACCCTCCTCGGCCTCACGGCCGCCGTCGCGATGACGGGGCTCGCCGGCAACACCTCGATGCGGCTCATCGGTGCGGCCGTCGTGGTCAACACGGTCGCCGACGTGATCCGCGGCCTGCAGAAGGCCGGCGCCGTCGGCGACATGAGCGAGGTCACCACGATGTGGACCGCGGGCTCGTTCGTCCTGCTCGCCGCGGCGGCGTGCCATCCGTCCGTGCCCGAGCTCTTCCGCCCGGCCCGGCACCCCGACGGGCCGCGCCAGAACCTGCGGCTGCTGATCGTGCTCGCCGCCGTGCTCGCACCCGTGATCATGGTGGCGGCCACCGACAGCGAATCGCCCACCGACCGCGCCGTGCGGGTCGCCGGGCTCGCGCTGCTGGTGGTGTTCGGCTCGGTGCGGCTCCTCCAAGCGATCCGCGCCAGCGAGTCCGCTCGCGCCTCGCTGCAGGACCGCCTCGAGCGCGACGAGCTCACGGGCCTCCCCAACCGCGTGGCGCTCCTGTCGCAGCTCGACGAGCTGCTCGAGACCACGTGGCGCGCCGAGCAGCGACCCATGGTGCTCCTGGTGAGCATCGACCGCTACAAGCACATCCACGACACGTACGGTCAGGAGCTGGCCGGCATCGTCGTGTGCGACCTGGCCCAGCGGCTGTCGCTCGCCGCCCAGCAGTTCGGCGCCTCGGTCACGCGGCCCAGCGTCGACGAGTTCGTGGTGGTCGACCCGGCCGTGGTCTCGCCCGCACAGGCGGTGATCCGCGCCGAGTCGATGAAGGAGGCGTTCGACCAACCGGTCACCGTCGGCGATGCGACCGTCTTCGTCACCGCGTCGATCGGTGCCGTCGTGGCACCCCGCAATCGGACGGTGTCGTCGGAGGAGATGCTCCGCCGTGCCGACATCGCCACCGACCGGGCGAAGGAGATCGGTCGCAACACGGTCGCCCTCTTCGACGACTCGATGCAGTCCGACCTGGCGCGGCGCATGGCGCTCGAGGGCGCGCTGCACGGTGCCGTGGAGCGGCGAGAGATGCGGCTGTACCACCAGGCGATCGTCGAGATCGCGACGGGCGAGATCAGCGGCTTCGAGGCGCTCATCCGCTGGCGGCGCGAGGACGGCACCGTCGTGCCGCCGTCGGACTTCATCCCCATCGCCGAGGAGACCGGCACCATCAACGCCCTCGGCTCGTGGGTGATGCTCGAGGCCCTCAGCGAGCTGCGGCGCTGGATCGACGACGGGACCGTGGCCCCCACCACCACGATGTCGGTCAACGTCTCGCCGCGCCAGGTGGCCGATCCCCACTTCCCCGACATCGTCAACGAGGCGCTGCAGCGATCGGGCGTCCCGCCCGAGCTGCTGTGGCTCGAGGTGACCGAGTCGATGATGCTCTCCGAGCCCGAGCACGCGCGGGCGACGCTGCGCAAGGTGCGGGCGATGGGCGTGCGGATCGCGCTCGACGACTTCGGGACGGGCTACTCCTCGCTGTCGCTGCTCCAGCGCTTCCCGCTCCAGCGCATCAAGATCGACCGAGCGTTCGTGCACGGCGTCGCCGACACCGGCAACGACCAGTCGCTCGTGCGCACGATCATCGCGATGGGCGAGTCGCTCGGGCTCGACATCGTCGCCGAGGGCGTCGAGACGATCCACCAGCTCAGCGTGCTGCGACAGCTGGGGTGCGCCAAGGCCCAGGGGTACCTCATCAGCCACCCCGTGCCGGCCGATGCGATCCGCTCGACGATGGTCGCGCTGCGCGACCTCGGCGCGCTGTCGATCTTCACCTCCGACGAGGCCACCTCGTCGGGTTGGCGCGGCTGAGCCGCGTAGGCTCGCTGCCGTCCGACGAACGACCGACGGGAGGGCGCGATGACCGAACCGACACCGATCGTGGACGTCGACGACGACGGCGGACGCCCGCCGTGGGTGCTCGTGGTCGGCGCCGTGGTCTCGCTCGCGCTGATCGCTGTCGTGATCCTGCTCCTCGTCCGGGACGACGACGAGACCGCGGTCGCGCCGACCACCAGCGGGCCGACCGCCACGAGCACGCCGACCTCCGTCCCGACCACCTCGGCGCCGCCGGTCACCAGCGCGCCCCCGGTCACGTCGGCACCCCCCGACACGTCCGCGCCGACGACGCCGCCCACCACCGAGCCGGTGGTGACCGAGCCGCCGCCACCCACCGAGCCACCCGTCGACGGCAGCGACGCCGCGATCTGGCCGTGGGTGTCGAGCGATCTCCGCTTCACCGACCCCGTCGCTGCCGCCACGAGCTTCGCCGTCGACTTCATCGGCTTCGACGACCCGGTGATCGGCGAGTTCCAGCAGGGCGACGAGCTCTCCGGCGAGGTCGAGGTCCGGCCCTTCGCCGACGCGAACCCCACGGTCGTGTTCGTGCGCACGTTCGGCGAGTCCGGCGAGTGGTTCGTGATCGGCGCCGCCAACCAGAACATCGTGATCGAGGAGCCCGACACCCGCGACGTGATCACCAGCCCGGTCGAGGTCGTGGGCGCGGCCGACGCGTTCGAGGGCACCGTCAACGTGCAGATCCGCGCCGACGGCGTCGAGGCGCCGCTCTTCGAGTCGTTCGTCACCGGTCAGATGGGCCAGCTCGGCTCGTTCTCGGAGACGTTCGAGTGGGACGCGCCGACGGAGGGTGCCGGCTCGATGGTGTTCCTCTCGCTCGGGCCGCGCGCCGGCGAGGTCATCGATGCCGGCGCGATCCGGGTGTTCTTCGGCCAGCCGGACTAGAACACCGCACATGCTCGCCGCGATCGGGGACACGTCCTACCGGATCGTCCTGCTGCTCCACATCGCGTCCGCGATCGTCGCGTTCGCACCCCTGGTCAGCTACCCGATCCGCAAGGTGGGCCGGGTCTCCCCGGTGGCGCTGGTGCTGGTCGGTCTGTTCGGGATCGCGCTGGTCCTGCTGTCCGACGATGCGATCGGCCTCGGCGACCCCTGGGTCACCGCATCGCTCACGGTGTGGCTCATCATGAACGGTGTGCTGCACGCCGTGCTGCTGCCCGCCGAGCGCTCGGTCGCCGGTGGCGATGCGTCGGCGGGCCGGATCGCCGCGGCGGCCGGCGCTGCGGTCGACGTGCTGCTGGTCGTCATGCTGTACCTCATGATCTGGCAGCCGGGGCGCTGACGCCGTGCCACCGATCACCCTCGGCCATCGGATCGTGCGGCCGCTGTGCGCCGGCTCGGCGGTCGGAGCGCTCGTCCTGTGGAGCCTCTCGCTGCGCCCGAGCCTGCTGCCTCGCAGCTGGTTCGTGCAGGGCGCGGTCAGTGGTGTGTGCGTCGCGCTCGGCATCGCGATCGGCGCGATCCTCGACCGTCCGGTGCGGGCGCTGGTGCGGCGGTTCGGCGGCGACCCCGAGCGACCGCTCCCCACCTGGGCACGCCTGGCCGTGGGCACCATCGCGGTCGTCCTGCTGGTGACGGGGCCGTTCCGCTGGCACGCGTGGCAGCAGGCCCAGCGTCCGCTCGTGCTCGTGGAGCCCCAGCCCGCCTGGGCCTTCCTCCCGATGCTGGCCACCACCGCAGTCGTGACGGCACTGCTCCTCACGATCGCCCGCACCATCGTGCACGCGACTGCGTGGGTCGACCGCCGCATGGCGCGACGGGTGCGGGCGTCCGCCGCCCGCTGGGCCACGGCAGCCATCGTCACGATCACCGCGATCGTGGTGCTGTCGATCGGCGGCCGGTGGTTCGCGCAGTGGGCCGAGCAGAACTTCGGTGCCTTCGACACCACGACACCCGACGGCGCCGAGGAGCCCACCGTGAGCACGCGCTCGGGTGGACCGGACTCGCTGGTGGACTGGGACGATCTCGGGCACCAGGGCCGGGGGTTCGTGGGC
>JALOLG010000162.1 GCA_025456105.1 Ilumatobacteraceae bacterium
CCGAGTGCCTCGGCGGCGGCGATGCGCTCACCGAGGACGATCTCGACCACCGCTACGAGACGGTCTGCGACCCACGGCTCAACGGCCGCCAGGGCCTCGACCTCGCGTTCCGCACCGCCGAGCTCGTCAGCACGGTCCACCCCGGCTGATGCGTGCGCTCGGGCTCGCCACCAGCTGGCCACCCGAGCACGTCAGCGTCGCCGTCATCGGCCCGTCGGGCGTCGTCGCGACGTCGGGCGATCCCACGTGGCCCTACCGGTTGGCGTCGATCGCGAAGGTCGTCACCGCGTGGGCGGCGCTCGTCGCCGTCGAGGAGGGCATCGTCTCGCTCGACCACCGGCCGCGCCACATCGAGGTGCAGTCGGGCTGCACGCTGCGCCACCTGCTGTCGCACGCCGGCGGGTACGCGTTCGACGGCCCCGACCCGATCGCCCCGCCGGGCACCCGGCGCATCTACTCCAACACCGGCATCGAGCTGGCCGCGGCCGAGGTCGCCGGTGCGGCCGAGATGCCCTTCGCCGACTACCTCGCGGCCGCCGTGCTCGAGCCGCTCGGCATGCACGCCACCGAGCTGCGGGGATCCCCGGCACACGCGCTGTGGTCGAACCTCGACGACACGAGCCGGTTCGCCCGCGAGCTGCTGCGGCCCACGCTGATCAGCGCGGACACCGCCGCCGACGCCATCCGTCCGCAGTTCCCGACGCTCGCAGGTATCGTGCCCGGCGTGGGGCGCTTCTCTCCGTGCCCGTGGGGGCTCGGCACCGAGATCAAGGGCGACAAGTCACCGCACTGGACCGGCCGCGCGAACAGCCCGGCCACGTTCGGCCACTTCGGCGGCAGCGGCACGATGATGTGGGTCGACCCGGCCGTCGACACGGCCCTCGTCGCACTCAGCGACCTCCTGTTCGACGAGTGGGCCGACGAGGCGCTGCGGCGCTGGCCCGAGCTGTCCGATGCCGTGCTCCTCGAGCTCGCGGAGCCAGCCAGGTGAACGGCTTCCAGCACGGCGACCGGATCCGCGTCGAGCTGGAGGGTGACGACGGCTTGCCACTGGTGCGCTACGGCTTCGTCGACGCGAGCGACGACCGGTGGCCGCGGCCCGGCGTGCCGGTGATGCTGGACGGTGAGATCGACCCCACGACGGTCATCGACCTGTCACGGATCACCGCCGTCACCATCACCAACCTCGAGCTGCGGCTCGACGGTGCCGACCTGCTGGTCGATCCGCACCTGCGACGTGGCCTCGTGCAGATGTGGAGCGCCGAGGCCGAGGCGGCCGGGCTCGAGATCCAGGCGCTGCACTGCATCGGCGACGGCGTGCGCGACTCCAGCGAGGGCTACGTGCTCGCCGAGCTCAACGCCGGCGGCGACCACTACGTGCTGCGCGCCACCCGCGAGCCGCTCGACTCAGACGTCGTGCACGTGCGGGCCGATCGGCCCCACCGCTTCCAGCTCTGACACCTCGAGTGCGGCGGCTCGACGCGTGGTGTGGAGCCGCCAGAGGATCGTCGCCGCGCCCACGCCCAGCACGACGCCGTAGAACGCGGTGAGCGGCTCACCGGTCGCGAACCCGTACGTGCCCCACAGCGCAGCATCGAGCAGCGCGATCTGCCAGGTGCGGGCGGCGACGCCGTCGAGGCGCTCGTGCGTGAGCGCCGCTGCCACGTGCGGCGCGACCCCCATCACGACGCCGAACCCGATCACGGTCGCGAGCAGGGTCGACCCGCCCAGCGGGTAGGCGAGCCCGACGGCGAGCGTCCACACCGCGAGCAGCAGCGCGCTCCGACGGTCGGGCGGCCGCAGGCCGAGCAGCGCGAGCGTGACGACCTCGGGGACCAGCGCCACCAGGCTCGGCACCCACAGCACCGGCCGATCGACGGCGATGCCGTAGGCGAGCCACCCTGACGTGGAGACGATGCCGTTCGCCGTGCCCAGCCAGGCGACGCCGGCGCGCTGGCCGGTGCGCCGGATGTGCAGCGGCTGCGGGCACAGCCGGGCCACGAAGATGACGCCGCCGAGCCACCCGATCAGGTCCGCGACGGGCACGACCGGGTCAGCTCAGGCGCTCGACGATCATGGCCATGCCCTGGCCGCCACCGACGCACATCGTCTCGAGCCCGTACTGCGAGTCGGTGGCCTGGAGCCCGTGGATGAGCGTGGTCATGATGCGGGCACCGGTCATGCCGAACGGGTGGCCGAGCGCGATCGCCCCGCCGTGCACGTTGAGCTTGTCCCAGGAGATGCCGAGGTGCTTGGCGGACGGGATCACCTGAGCGGCGAACGCCTCGTTGATCTCGACCAGGTCGATCTGGTCGATGCCCATGCCGGCGCGCGCGAGCGCCTGGCGGCTCGCCTCGATCGGGCCGAGGCCCATGATCTCGGGGTTCAGGCCGCTCACCCCGGAGGCCACCACGCGTGCGAGTGGGGTGAGGCCGAGCTCGCGGGCCTTGGTGTCGCTCATCACCATCACCGCCGCTGCGCCGTCGTTGAGCGGGCAGGCGTTGCCGGCGGTGATCTCGCCGTCGGGACGGAACACGGGCTTCAGGCCGGCCAGGCCCTCGGCGGTGGTGCCCGCCCGCGGGCCGTCGTCGGTGCTCACGACCGTGCCGTCGGGCAGGGTCACCGGCGTGATCTCCTCGGCGAAGAAGCCGTTCTCGACGTTGGCGACGGCGCGCTGCTGGCTCAGCGCGGCGAACTCGTCCATCTCCTGGCGCGAGACACCCTCGAGCTCACGGACGTTCTCGGCGGTCTGACCCATGGCGATGTAGATGTCGGGCAGGCCCTCGGGTGGCGTCCACGTGGACTGACCGCCCTGCGACCTCAGCGCGGTCCGCTCTCCCGGACCGGCGAAGACCGGGTTCGGCGCCGTGTCGCTGGCGCCCGCCGCATACCGGCTGACCGTCTCGACGCCGGCGGCGATGAAGCAGTCGCCCTCACCCGCCTTGATGGCGTGCGCCGCCATGCGGATCGTCTGCAGGCTCGAGGAGCAGTAGCGGTTGACCGTCACACCGGGCACGTCGCCGAGACCCGCCAGCACCGCCACGACACGGGCGATGTTGAAGCCCGATTCCCCGGCCGGCTGGCCGCACCCCATGATGAGGTCCTCGACGTCGGTGGCCTGGACCTGGGGGACCTTGGCCATCAGCGCGGTGACGATCTGGGCCGACAGGTCGTCGGGGCGGATGGAGACGAGCGACCCCTTGGCGGCACGGCCGATGGGGCTGCGGGCGGTTGCGACGATGACGGCCTCTGGCATGCCGGCCACACTACCGACGGCGGCTCGCAGGGTCCCAGGGTCGCGTCAGCGGGTGTCGATCACGCGGAACACCTCGGCGCTCGCACCCTCCGGCAGGCCGAACTGCTCGGCCGTCATCCGGAACCAGGCGCGCACGCGCTCGTCCATCGCCGTCGGGTCGGGGTGCTGGCTCGCATGGGCGTGCAGGGCGCGCAGCTTGCGCTCGACCTGGTGGGTGATGTCGACCACCTCACGGGGCGCGTGGTGGCCCATCACCCACACCTCGCTCACCGACCACGGCTCGAGCCCGGACGTGAGCAGCTCGGGGAACGCGAACGGGTTGCGGGCGTCGGGATAGACGGCGCAGAGCGTGGCCTCGCCGGTGGCGGTGTGGTCGGGGTGGCTGCTGTACACCCGGTCGAGGTTGCGCTCGGGCGACTGGGTGATCACCACCTGCGGGCGCACCGTGCGGATCACCCGCGAGATCTCGTGGCGCAGCTCGAGCGACGCCACCACCTCGCCGTCCATGTGGCCGAGGAAGTGCAGGTCGTTGACCCCCACCTCGGCGGCCGCGATCGTCTGCTCCTTGCGGCGGATCGAGGCCATGTCGGCGCGCGGCACGGCATGATCGAACCCGCCCGCCTGGCCGTCGGTGACGAGGCAGTAGCTCACGGCCACACCGGCGTCGGTGAGGTTGGCCACCGTGCCGGCGGCGCCGAAGTCGACGTCGTCGGGGTGGGCGGTGACCACCAGGGCCCGCTCGATCTCGTCGGGGCGCAGCATCGCGTCAGCCTACGGAGCGCGGGTCCTCGCGCTGCTCGGCCGCCGCGACCACGCGCTCGAGCTCCTCGAGCTGGAGCGGGTCGCGCACACCCAGCAGCCGGGCGTAGAACCGCAGCCCGTACGACGTGGCGCGCACGCGCACCGGGATCCGCTCGCCGAGGTCGAGCCCGTAGCCGCTCGGGATGTCGACCGACACGATGCCCGCATCCTGCAGGTCGCTCTCGTCGGCCGGCAGCTCGCCGCCGTTGAACGCGTACAGGTGGGCATCGACGAAGAACGTGAACTCCGAGATGGGTACCGGCACGAGCGCGACCCTACGATCGCCCCATGCAGTCTGTCGCCTTCGACGAGATCGACCTGTCGGACATCGAGTTCTGGCTCGCGCCCCGCGACTGGCGCGAGGCGGCGTGGAAGACGCTGCGCGACACACCCGGCCTGCCGCACTACCCCGAGCGCGCCATCGAGGGCTACCCGTTCCCGCCCGGCCCGGGCTACCGGGCGCTCACCCGCCACGACGACGTGTGGCACGTGAGCCGCAACCCGCAGCTGTTCTGCTCGGGGCAGGGATCGAACATCGGCGACCTGCCCCAGGAGATGAACGAGTTCTTCGGGTCGATGATCAGCATGGACGACCCGAAGCACTTCCGGCTCCGGTCGATCGTGTCGAAGGGGTTCACGCCCAAGCAGGTCACCCAGGTCGAGGACTACGTGCGCACCAAGGCGGCGCTCATCGTCGACCGGCTGCTCGAGCGCTACCCGTCGGGCGAGTGCGACTTCGTCGAAGAGGTCGCGGCACCGCTCCCCCTCGAGGTGATCTGCGACATGATGGGCATCCCCGCCGACGACACCGAGCAGATCTTCCACTGGACGAACACGATCCTCGGGGCCGGCGACCCCGACGTCGGCGGCGACTACGGGCACCTCATGACGACGGCCCTGGAGATGTTCCAGTACGCCCAGACGCTCGGCGAGCGAGCAGCTCACGCCCCAGGAGTTCGGCTCGTTCTTCATCCTGCTCGTCGTGGCGGGCAACGAGACCACCCGCAACGCCATCAGCCACGGCATGAAGGCGCTCACCGACTTCCCGGAGCAGAAGGAGAAGTGGTTCGCCGACTTCGAGGGGCACCAGCGCACCGCCGTCGAGGAGATCGTCCGCTGGGCCACCCCCGTCATCCACTTCCGCCGCACGGTCACCGAGGACACCGAGCTCGCCGGGGTGCCACTGCAGGCCGGCGAGAAGGTCGTGATGTTCTACTCGTCGGCCAACCGCGACGAGCGGGTGTTCGACGACCCGTACACCTTCGACATCACGCGCCCGCTGCAGCCGCCGCAGGTGGGCTTCGGCGCCGGCGGCCCGCACTTCTGCCTGGGCGCGAACCTGGCCCGCCGCGAGATCGCCGTCATGTTCGACGAGATCCGGCGGCGGCTGCCCGACATGCGGATCACCGGCGAGCCCGCCTACCTGCAGAGCAACTTCATCAACGGCATCAAGCGGCTGCCCTGCGCCTGGAGCTGAGCGCTCGACGCGCTCAGAGCTGCGGGATCGACGGGGCGCTCGGCCGATCGGGGTCGAGCGCCGGGTCGCCGGCCGGCAGCGTGCCCTCGAACCACGGGTCGCGCTTCCAGTCGGGCACCGGCGGCTCGCTGCCCTCGTGGGGCACGAAGGGCGAGGACGCCACCTTGCGGTACTCGTGGACGTAGCGACGGCAGTTCGGGAAGATCGCCCGTGCCCGCACCGACACCGCGGCGATCGCGCCGGGGTACGACTCGACCAGCGGCCCGCTCTCGACGAACGTCGCGTCGCCGTTGACCCGCAGGCGCGTGCCCCGCTCGAGGTCGATGAACAGCAGGCCGACCCTCGGGTTCACGAGGACGTTGCCGAGCGTCCGGAACATGCCGTTCCCGTCGTACACGGGGAACACCAGCGTGTGCTCGTCGACCACGCGCACGAAGCCGGGGTCACCGCCCTTGTAGGAGCAGTCGGGCGCACCGTCGGCGTCGGTCGACGCGATGAAGAACATGTCGCGTCCCTCCACGAACCGTGCGGTCTCGGCCGAGAACGTGTCACCCGCCGCCGAGGCGAGTCGATCGGCGAGGCGCCGCGTGTCGAAGCGGTCCTGCAGCGCCCGCTGGCCCTCGTGGTAGCTCTCCGTCATCGCGACCACCTCCGGTGAGACGACGATCGGCGAGACGCTACTGCAGCTCGCCAGGGGCTCCGGACGGGGGGCCCGCCAGGGCGTCGAGGTAGCGGAGGCGGACGGCGAACGCCGTGCGGATCGAGTCGTCGACCACCTCGGCGCGGAACTCGGTCCGGTAGGTCTCGTCCGTCGCCACGTACACGGTGAACGCGAGCGACGAGAAGGCCGCCAGGAAGCCGGCCACCCGGAGCAGCTGCTCGGTGAGCGCGAGCTCGCGGCCGTCGATGGTCACCGACACGAGCACGTCGAGGTCGCCCACCCAGCGCTCGACCAGGTCGGGCGGCAGCGCCACCACACCGAACACGGTGAGCACACCGCCGACGGCGATGCCGAGCAGGGTGATCTGGACCGCCTGGCCGAAGAGCACGAGCAGCGCCACGTTCAGCCACTGGCGGCGCGTGAGCGGCGCGACCGCGGCGGGTGTGCGCTCGGTGGGGCGACCCGCGAGGACGGCCGCCGGCGTGTCGGCGGCCTGCGCATCCACCTCGTCCCACGACTCGAACGAGCCCACCGCACCGAGATCGCCCGGCAGCCGCGTGAGCACGAACGCCGCACCGACCGCGAACAGGAGCCCGATCGAGACCGGGTAGGCGAAGCCGGTGAGGCCACCCGCCACCTCCCACACCTCCGCGGTGATGAAGAGGAACGTGACCGCCACGAGCAGGAGCGGCAGCGCCCGGGTGAGCAGCCGCAGGATGCCGCTCAGCAGCACCCGGATCTGTCGCAGCGCCCACCGCACGATCGGCACGACGCCGTAGCTCGTGGCGAGGAAGACGACACCGACACCGATCACGCCCACGGCGGCGGCCACCAGCGATTCCGTCGGGCGACCGGCGACGAGCGCGAGGGCCGCGGGTCCGAGCGCGACCACGGCGATCTCGACCCGACCGACGTGCGTGGGCCTGCGCAGCGGCGACGCGCCACGCCGCAGGTTCGGCACGACCCAGGCGAGCAGCACCAGCACGAGCGACCCGGCAGCCACGAGCGAGTTGTAGGTCGTGCTCGCGTCGCGATCGGTCGCCAGCACCACGCCGATCACGTAGACCGCGGCGAGTGCCGGGAAGGTGCGGGTCCAGATGTCGGTCGACGCCGCGTAGTCCTCCTGGAAGTGCGGCAGGCCGCGCGCCACGAACCACGACTCGATCTCCTCGCGGACGGGCGACCCGACCACCTCCACGATCGGCGAC
>JALOLG010000163.1 GCA_025456105.1 Ilumatobacteraceae bacterium
CGAGCTCGCCGCGCGCGAGCTCGTGCTCGTGGGCCGGCGCCACCTGCGGAGCAACAACTCGTGGATGCACAACATCGAGGTGCTCGTGAAGGGCCGGCCGCGCTGCACGCTCCAGGTGCACCCGCTCGACGCCGACCGGCTCGGAGTGGTCGACGGGGCGAGCGCGCGGGTGACGTCGCGGGTCGGATCGGTGGTGGCCCCGGTGGAGGTGACCGACGCCATCCGGCCCGGCGTGGTGAGCCTGCCGCACGGCTGGGGCCACGACCTGCCCGGCACGCGCTTGCGGGTGGCGGCCGAGCGGGCCGGCGTGAACTCCAACGTGCTCGCCGACCACGCAGCGATGGACCCGCTCTCGGGCACGGCGGTCCTGAACGGCATCCCGGTGACGGTCGCGCCGGTCTGATCCCGCTCGATCGCCGGGTCGTCCACCGGTGGTCCACAGCGCCGCCCACAGGCGGGGCCGCGAAATCCACACGGTTGTCCCTCTTCCTCCCCACAGGCCGGCGGCCCTACGGTGGCCCGCCGAGCCGGCCTCGGTGCGACACGCGGCAGAGCGACATCCCGAGTGGTTCCCCGGAGTTCCCCGGGGAGGGGAGGCATGGGGCAGGTGAAGCTCCGAACCTGCGATGTCGCACCGGTGGCCGGCTCCCGCCCTGGTCGGGCCGCATCGCAGCGGAACTCGCCGACAAAGTGTTGACACGGGCGTAACTACGATGATGTAATTCCCCTCCCGTCACACAAGAACTGGTGGTCCGGGTCGGCACTGGGGGGTCCGGCCCACAACATCTTGTGTCGCTCGGAACAACCGCCCGTCCGCCAACGTTTCACCCTCTGAGGAGTCCCGTCACATGTCCCTGGCACCTGATCGTCTGTCCATCGGAGTGCGGCGGCTCTTCACGTCGCCCGGCGTCCACCCCTACGACGAGGTCGAGTGGGAGCGCCGCGACGCCCGCATCACGAACTGGAAGGACGGCACGGTCGCCTTCGAGCAGCTCGGGGTCGAGTTCCCGACGACGTGGTCGATGAACGCCACGAACATCGTCGCCCAGAAGTACTTCCGTGGCACCCTCGGCACGCCCGAGCGCGAGTCGTCGCTGCGCCAGGTGGTCGACCGGGTGGCCGACACGATCACCCAGTGGGGCATCGAGGGCGGCTACTTCGTCGACACCCAGGAGGCCGAGGCCTTCCGCGACGAGCTGAAGTACATCCTCGTCACGCAGCGGGCCGCCTTCAACAGCCCGGTGTGGTTCAACATCGGCGTCCAGGGCGTGCCCCAGCAGGCGAGCGCCTGCTTCATCCTGGCGGTCGACGACACGATGGACTCGATCCTCAACTGGTACCGCGAGGAAGGGGTCATCTTCAAGGGCGGCTCCGGGTCGGGCATCAACCTGTCGAAGATCCGCTCGAGCGTCGAGCTGCTCCAGGGCGGCGGCACGGCGTCGGGCCCGGTGAGCTTCATGCGCGGCGCCGACGCGTCGGCCGGCACCATCAAGTCGGGTGGCAAGACGCGGCGTGCGGCCAAGATGGTGATCCTCAACGTCGACCACCCCGACGTCGAGGAGTTCATCTGGTGCAAGGTGAAAGAGGAGCGCAAGGCCCGCGTGCTGCGCGACGCCGGCTTCGACATGGACCTCGACGGCGCCGACTCGTTCTCGATCCAGTACCAGAACGCCAACAACTCGGTGCGCGTCACCGACGAGTTCATGCAGGCCGTCGTCGACGACGCCGACTGGGGCCTGAAGGCCGTCACCAGCGGCGAGGTCGTCAAGACCGTGCGCGCCCGCGACCTGTGGCACCAGATCGCGCAGGCGTCGTGGGAGTGCGCCGACCCGGGCCTCCAGTTCGACACCACGATCAACCGCTGGCACACCGCGCACACCACGGGTCGCATCAACGGCTCGAACCCGTGCTCGGAGTACATGCACCTCGACAACTCGGCGTGCAACCTGGCGTCGATCAACCTGCTCAAGTACCTCGACGGCGACGGGCTGGGCAACGACAGCTTCGACATCGGCGCGTACATGCACACCGTCGAGGTGGTGTTCACCGCCCAGGAGATCCTCGTCGGCCGGGCCGACTACCCCACGGAGAAGATCGGTGACACGAGCCTCAAGTTCCGCCAGCTCGGCCTCGGGTACGCCAACCTCGGCGCACTCCTGATGGCCCTCGGCTACGCCTACGACTCGCCCCAGGGCCGGGCGTGGGCCGCTGCGCTCACGTCGCTCATGACCGGTCACGCCTACGCCGTCAGCGCCCGCACGGCCGCTCGCATGGGTCCGTTCGCCGGCTTCGCCGACAACGAGGAGCACATGCTGCGCGTGCTGCGCATGCACCGCGACGCAGCCGCCGAGGTCGACGGCGCCGGTGTGGTGCCGACCGAGCTGCTCGACGCCGGGCTGCGGGCGTGGGACGCCGCCGTCCGCGACGGCGAGGAGTACGGCGTGCGCAACAGCCAGGCGTCGGTGCTCGCACCCACGGGCACGATC
Organism: Ilumatobacteraceae bacterium; assembly: GCA_025456105.1. Taxonomy (GTDB): domain Bacteria; phylum Actinomycetota; class Acidimicrobiia; order Acidimicrobiales; family Ilumatobacteraceae. Next base: position 2,487 of record JALOLG010000163.1, read on the forward strand.
GGGCTGATGATGGACTGCGACACCACCGGCATCGAGCCCGACCTCGGCCTGGTGAAGATCAAGAAGCTGGTGGGCGGCGGCACGATGTCGATCGTCAACCAGACGATCCCGCGGGCGCTGCGCCGCCTCGGCTACGACCCCACCCAGGTCGACGAGATCATCGCCTACATCGACGAGCACAAGTCGATCCTCGGCGCGCCGCACCTGGCTGCCGAGCACGTGCCGGTGTTCGCCTGCTCGATGGGCGACAACACCATCCACTACGAGGGCCACGTGCGGATGATGGGTGCGGTGCAGCCGTTCATCTCGGGCGCGATCTCCAAGACCGTCAACATGCCCGAGGACGTCACGGTCGACGACGTCGCTGCCCTCCACCAGCTCTCGTGGGAGCTCGGCCTCAAGGCCGTGGCCATCTACCGCGACAACTGCAAGGTCGCCCAGCCGCTGTCGACGGCCAAGAAGGACGACAAGGCCGACGACGTGCCTGCCTCCGACGCCACCGTGGCCGCCACCCAGGTGGTGGAGCGGATCGTCGAGAAGGTGGTCCACCAGCCGGTGCGCCAGAAGCTGCCGCGGAGCCGTCGTGGGCGCACGTTCGAGTTCCGCGTCGCCGACTGCAAGGGCTTCGCCACGATCGGCGAGTACGACAACGGCCAGCCGGGCGAGATCTTCCTGACGGTGTCGAAGCAGGGCTCGACCCTGAGCGGGATCATGGACGCCTTCGCCAAGTCGATCAGCTACGGCTTGCAGTACGGCGTGCCGCTGCGGGCGTTCGTCGAGGCGTTCACGAACATGCGCTTCGAGCCGGCCGGCATGACCGACGACCCGGACATCCGCTTCGCCGGGTCGATCATGGACTACCTGTTCCGTCGTCTGGCGCTCGACTACCTGTCGTACGAGGAGCGGGCCGAGCTCGCGATCTTCTCGATCGACGAGCGGATGCAGCCCACGCTGCCGGGTGTGGAGGAGTCGGTCATCGAGACGGTCCAGGGCACCGAGATCCCGGCCGACCCGAAGTCGGTGCAGACGGCGGCCGAGCTGGCCGCTGCGATCGCGGCCGGTGCGCTGCCGCCGACGCCGGAGGACAACACCGACGCCCGCGGCGTGATCCGCCCGACGCCGGCCTCCGACGAGGTCCGCACCTCCGATGCCCCGATGTGCATGCAGTGCGGGGTGCAGATGATCCGGGCCGGCAGCTGCCACGCCTGCCCGAGCTGCGGCTCCACCAGCGGCTGCAGCTGACCCTCGACCGACCCGCATCTGGGTGACGTTCGTTGCGGAATCCGCAACTGACGTCACCCAGATGCGCGTGCGGCCGGGCACTCCGGCCTGCTTCATCCGATCTTCATCGATGCCGCCCCTGGCGCTCCACACCCTGATGGCTATGTAGGTGGGGGAAGCAGTGAGGGGCCTGGAGGGTGCCGCGGGCCCGCGGCCCGACAGCACCGGACGGGCAGCTCGTTCGGAGAGGAGGGATCATGAGGAAGGTCTTGATCACACTCACCACCGTCGGACTGCTCGCAGTGCCGGCGGGGATGGCGATCGCGCAGGACGACACCCCGGAGCCCACTGCGCCGGTGACGGTCTGCGAACAGGATCGTGATCGTGTCCGTGACCGCGAGCACGACCAGGAGCACGTGGTCCTGCAGGAGCGGCTGCAGACGCAGGAGCGCCGCCAGGACGGAACGTGCGACGGCGAGTGCGACGGCGAGCAGATGCGGGTGCGCACACAGGCCGAGGTGGGCGACCCGACCGGTTCGATGACTCGGACGCGGCAGGGTGAGATGGGTCGCGGCTGATGCCGCCGCGCCACTCGGTTGACGGCCGGGCCGCCGTCGGGACCTGGGTTCCGGCGGCGGCTCGTGCGCGATCGGGCTGGGCGATGCGCTCCCCGTACCATGGGCGTGCGTGCCTCATGAGCGGATCCTGGTCGTCGACGACGAAGCCGGCATCCGCGATCTCGTCGGACAGTACCTGCGCGCCGAGGGCTTCGACGTCGAGCTGGCGAGCGACGGCGAGGACGCGCTCCGCCGGTTCCAGGACCGACCCGCCGACCTGGTGGTGCTCGACCTCCGCCTCCCGGGCATCGACGGCTTCGAGGTGCTGCGCCAGATCCGACGCAGCTCGAGCGCGTACGTGATCGTGCTGTCCGCCCGTGCCGAGGAGGCCGACAAGCTGATCGGGCTCGAGCTCGGGGCCGACGATTACCTCACCAAGCCGTTCAGCCCACGCGAGCTGGTCGCCCGTGTGCGTGCCGTGCTGCGGCGACGACGTGCCGACGACGCCGCGAGCGCCGAGGTCATGCGCTTCGACGGGCTCCTCATCGATGTCGCCTCGCACGAGGTGCGCGTCGACGACGAACCGGTCGAGCTGACGAGCCTCGAGTTCGGCCTGCTCTCGGTGCTCGCAGGCGCGCCGGGGCGGGTCTTCAGCCGCCGGCAGCTGATCGAGCGCGTCTGGGGATGGGACTTCTACGGCGACGAGCG
>JALOLG010000164.1 GCA_025456105.1 Ilumatobacteraceae bacterium
ATCCCGTGCTCGCCGCTCAGCACGCCGCCGGCCGCCACCGACGCCCGCACGATCGCGTCACCGGCCTGGTGCACCCGGTCGAGCACCCCGGGTTCGCGCGCATCGAACACGAGCAGCGGATGGAGGTTGCCGTCGCCGGCGTGGAACACGTTCAGCACCTGGAGCTGGTGGCGCGCGGCGATCGCGTACACCTCGTCGAGCACCTGCGTGAGCGCGTGCCGGGGCACGACCGTGTCGTGGAGGTAGTAGTTGGGCTGGATCCTGGCGATGGCGCCGAACGCGGACTTGCGGCCCTTCCACAGCAGGGCCCGCTCGGCCTCGTCGGCGGCGGTGCGCACCGACCTCGCGCCGTGGGCGCGGGCGATGTCGACGATCGTTGCCACCTCGTCGTCGACCTGCCCGGCGGGACCGGCCACCTCCACGAGCAGGACGGCCGCGGCGTCGACGGGCAACCCCGCCCCGAGGTACGCCTCCACGGCCTGGACGCAGAGCTGATCCATCATCTCGAGCGCGGCAGGCACGATGCCCGCGGCGATGACCGCGCTCACCGTGTCGGTGCCGGCGCCGGCCGAGTCGAAGTCGAACAGCATCGTGCTCACGGCCGGCGGGTCGGGCAGGAGCCGCACCAGGATCCGCGTCGCGACACCGAACATCCCCTCGCTGCCGACGAACGCCCCGCGCAGGTCGTACCCGTCGGGCTCGGGATCCTCGCCGCCGAGCACCACCAGGGAGCCATCGGGGAGGACCACCTCCACCGCGAGCACGTGGGTGGCGGTGACGCCCTCGGCGAGGCAGTGCGGACCCCCGGCGTTGTTCCCCACGTTGCCGCCCACCGAGCACGTCTGCTGGCTGCTCGGGTCGGGACCGAAGTGCAGACCCAGGTGCGCCACCTGCCGGCTGAGGTCGAGGTTCAGCACACCGGGCTCCACCCACGCGGTGCGGTGCACCGGGTCGACCACGAGCACGCGGTCGAGGCGGGTCGTCACGATCACGACCGAACCATCAGGCGGCACCGCGCCACCGGCGAGCCCCGTCCCGCTGCCCCGCGCCACGAAGGGTCGGCCGTGGGCGACGGCGATCCGGACGCACGCCACGACACCGGCGGTGTCGACGGGCAGGCACACCGCGGCCGGGCGGCCCTCCATGCTCGACGCGTCCTTGCGGTACAGGCCCAGCTCCGTCGGCTCGGCGCGGACCAGGTCGGGGCCGAGCGCCCGCCGCAGGTCGTCGATGAGCGCCTGGTCGCCGGACGCGGTGCTCATCGCGCGTCGCGCAGCACGATGACCCGGCCGACCTCGACCGGCTCACCGTCGACGAGCAGCTGGTCGGCGGGGCCGACGTGCGCGTGCAGGGTGTCGATGCGCCCGTCGCGACGGGCGCGCAGCTCGGCCTCCCGAGTGCGCATGGCCTCTCGCCCCTCGCGGATCGCCTCGACGAGGTCGCCCCCGCGCCGCCGCACCTGCCCGGTGGTCGAGCGGACGACCTGCTTGGGGTCGAGCTGGGCGGCCGTGCGACGGACCGCGCGCTTCGCGTAGCCCACGCCCGCCGCACCGGCGACGGCGCCGCCCACGAACCAGGTGACGCGCCGCATCACGCTCGCCTCCGCCGACGACCGGGATCGACGGCCACGAGCTCGACGGTGGCAGTCGGACGGCGGAACCGGCGCACGGCTCGGGACGTGCCCGTGGCGAGGCCGGCGGCCTTGATGATCGGCGCCGAGAACGCGGTGCGCACCACCCGCGACGAGCCGTTCATGGCGTCGCTGACGGCCTCGGCGGAGCCGAGGACGCGATCGAAGCGCTCCAGGTCGGAGCGGGCCTCGTCGACGACGGCGCGCGCACCGTCGGCGCTCGCGCGGAGCTCCGCGAGCAGCGGACCCGTCTCGGCACGCAGTGCTGCGAGGTCGCGTCGCAGGTCGCGCAGCGCGTCCAGCACTCGGACCAGCACCACCACCAGGGCGGCGAAGCCGAGTGCGCACAGCACGGCGGCCAGGACCACGGCGAGCTCACCGGCGGTCATGTCCTGTGCTCCTCCTCCTGATCGTCCACGTCTGCGCCCAGGCCCGACGGTCGGTACCAGCGCCGACCGACGAGTGCGTCGGGGAGGTACTGCTGGCCCGCGGCCGCACCGGGGTGGTCATGAGGGTACTCGTAGCCGACGCCGTGACCGAGCGTCGCCGCACCGGCGTAGTGCGCATCGCGCAGGTGCGCCGGCACCTCGCCGGGCGGGTTCGACCGGATGTGCTCGCGCGCCTCCCAGATGGCGACCGCCGCGCTGTTGCTCTTCGGTGCGAGCGCCAGGTGGATGGCGGCGTGCGCGAGGTTGAGCTGCGCCTCGGGCAGCCCGACCAGCTCGACGGCGTGCGCGGCGGCGACCGCCACCTCGAGGCTCCGGCTGTCGGCGAGGCCCACGTCCTCGCTCGCGAAGATCACCATGCGACGCGCCACGAACCGGGGGTCGTCGCCGATCTCCAGGAGTCGGGCCAGCCAGTACACCGCAGCGTCGGGATCGCTGCCCCGCATGCTCTTGATGAACGCGCTCACGACGTCGTAGTGCTCGTCGCGACCGGCGCGCAGCGCCGTCGTGCCGAGTGCGGCGCGCACGTGCTCGACCTCGACCGTCGCACCGCCGGCGATCGCGACCGCCACCTCGAGCGCGGTGAGCGCCTGGCGACCGTCGCCGCCCGCGCGATCGACCAACCAGTCGATGGCCGCCTCGGTGGCCGTCGCGCCCTCGGCGTCGAGGCCGCGTCGCACCAGCGTGCGGAGGTCGTCGAGCCCGAGCGGCTCGAGCCGGAACAGGGTCGACCGGCTCCGCAGCGGCGGGTTCACCTCGAAGAAGGGGTTCTCGGTGGTCGCCCCGATGAGCGTGATCGTGCCGTCCTCGACGGCGGGCAGCAGCGCGTCCTGCTGGCTCTTGGAGAACCGGTGGATCTCGTCGAGGAACACGATCGTGCCGCGGTCGTGCTCACCGAGGCGGCGGCGGGCGGCGTCGATGACCTCGCGCACGTCCTTCACACCGGCGGTCACGGCCGACAGCTGCACGAACGCGCGGCGCGTCGAGCCGGCGACGGCCATGGCGAGGGTGGTCTTGCCGGTGCCCGGCGGCCCCCACAGGATCGTCGAGCCGAGACGGTCACGATCGACGAGCGCCCGGAACGGTCGCCCCGGGGCGAGCAGGTGCTGCTGGCCGACGACCTCGTCGACCGTGCGGGGCCGCAACCGCGCGGCGAGCGGGGCCTGGCGGGCCAGCCGCTCGCTCGCCGCGGCGTCGAACAGGTCGCTCACCGCAGCATCCGCTCGTAGACGGTGCGCCGGAACTCGGGCACGTGCGCGACGAGCCATGCCGGTTCCACCCAGCGCCACGCGACGAACTCCTGCCCGTCGGGCCGTGGCTCGATCGAGTCGTCGAGGGGCTCGAACTCGTACCACCGCTGGGCCTGGCCCAGGAAGCGGCGCCGGCGGAGGTGGGCGGGCAGCTCGTACACCACCCAGTCGGGCGACTCGCGGACGAGCCGCACCTCGGCCGGGCCCAGCCCCGTCTCCTCGGCGAGCTCGCGCCATGCGGCGTGCACCGGGCGCTCCCCCAGCTGGAGGCCGCCCTGCGGGAGCTGCCACGAACCCGGCACGTCACGCCGTTCGAAGGCGAGCACGTGGCCGTCGTGCCGGCGGACCACGGCCACCACCCCGGCTCGGAACGACGGCGAGGCCACGTCAGCGTCCGAGTGCGCGCAACCGATCACCGACGTCGACGAAGCCCGGGTCGTGCTGGGCCACGAGCCGGAACCACCGGCGTGCGCCGACCACGTCGCCGGCCCGATCGTGCAGATCGCCGAGCACGTACCACTGGCGCAGGTGGTGGTCGCGCACCCGCTTGGGTGGGGACGCCGCAGGCTCCATCAGCCGGATCGCGCCGGTGAGGTCGCCGCGGTCCGCCAGTGCCCCGGCCGCCACGATCCGACCCTCGGCCATCACCTCGTGGCTCGGCGACGCCCGCTTCAGCTCCGCCCACGTGCGCTCGACGTCGGCCCAGCGCCGCAGCGCGCGCTGGCAGTCGGCGATCACCGGCAAGAGCTCGGGGCTCGGTCGCAGCGCACGAGCCGTCTCGAGCGACGACAGCGCCGGCTTCCAGCGGCCGCGTCGGTAGTCGGCCAGTCCGGCCACCTCGTGCGCCGCCGCCACGCCCGGCGCCTCCCGGAGCACGGGCGCCACCATCCGACGGGCTTCGTCGAACCGCTCGCGGTCGAGGGCCTGCGACGCCGCGCCCAGGCGCTCGATGAGCCGAGGTGCTCGGCGCTCACCCACCTCGTCGCGGATCGCGCCGACCACCTCGGGATCCAGCGCCACCGCGGCTCGCGGTCGCGGCGCGCCAGTGGCGCGCTCGGTGGCCGCCACGGCCTCGTCGCGCACGGCGCCCTCGTCGATCCACGTCTCGACCGTCCGATCGGCGATCCTGCTGGCCTCGACCGACGGGTCGCGCGGTGTGCGTGGGCCCCGTCGGGCCGCCACCTCGGCGGCACGGCGATCGGCCTCCGTCAGAGGCCGGCGCGGCGCCGCCCGCTTGGCCGGTGGGCGAGCACCCGGGCGCGGCGCCGACCGCCCACCGGGCCGCCCATCGGCACGGCCCGCCGGACGACCCCCAGGCCGACCGGCAGGACGACCGCTCGTGCGCCCGGCGCGCTGCCCCTGCCCCCCGCCCGATCGCGGCGGGCGCCCGCCGCCCGCGGGGCGCCCCCGGGACGACGACGATCGAGGCTCCGAGGACGACATGGGGGCGCATCCTACGGGTGGACCGGCTCGGTTCCGGGCCGGAGAACGACGAAGGGCGCCCCCGCAGTGCGGAGGCGCCCTTCTCGTGAGAAATCCGGCGGCGTCCTACTCTCCCAGGGGATCTCTCCCCAAGTACCATCGGCGCTGACAGGCTTAACTTCCGTGTTCGGGATGGGAACGGGTGTGACCCTGTCGCTATG
>JALOLG010000165.1 GCA_025456105.1 Ilumatobacteraceae bacterium
CGGCCCACGGGAGCTTGCCGGCCTTGCGGACGGGGACGAACCCGGCCCGGAGGCGGTAGGCGACGGGGGCGGCCAGGATGAAGCCCCGCGACTCGATCCCCACCACACGGTCGACCTCGACGTCGTGGAAGCGGGCGACGAGGTCGTCGATGGCCCGCCCGAACGTGGGCGGGTGGCCGAGCATCGGCGTGATGTCGCGGAACGTGACCCCCGGGGTCGGGTAGTCGACGATCTCGCGGATGTGCTCACGCAGCCACGCCGGTTCACCTGCCATGGAGCGAGGTTACCGACCCCTGGCCCTGCGGCGGCGGTGGCTCAGCGGCGCTTCTTCTTGCGCGGGCGCGGCGCATGGGTGAGCAGCACCTCGGCCTTGTCGCTCACCGGTCCCGGCGTCGACGCCCCCGGTGCACCCGACGTGGCGGCGGCGCGCTGCGCCGCGGTGCGCCGACCGGCCGGCACGCCCCCCATCACCAGATCGCGGAGCTCGTCGCCCCGAGCCCGCTCCGAGGCGGGTGCCCGCCAGTCGGCCATCCGCTCCTTGAGCACCGCGAGGAGCGGCGTGGCCACGTAGATCGACGAGTACACGCCCGTGATCATCCCGACGAGCAGGGCGAGCGCGAACTCGCTCAGGGTGGACGCACCCATGATCCACGCCCCCACGACGAGCAGCGACAGCACCGGGATGATCGACGACAGGCTCGTGTTGATGGAGCGCATCAGCACCTGGTTCATCGAGGTGTTCACGACGTCGGCGTAGGGCACCTTGTGGGCAGCGAACTTCGCCTCGTTCTCGCGCACCCGGTCGAACACGACGATGGTGTCGTAGAGCGAGTAGCCGAGGATCGTGAGGAACGCGATGACCGTGGCCGGCGTGACGACGAACCCGAAGACCGAGTAGATGCCGACGGCGATGGCGACGTCGTGCGCCATGGCGACCAGCGCCGCGACCGCCATCCGCCACTCGAAGCGGATCGAGATGAAGAGCGACACCAGCACGAGGAACACGATCAGGGCGCGGACCGCCTGCTCGGTGACGTCACGGCCCCACGACGAGCTCACCGCGCTGGCGCTCACGTCCTCGAGGGGCACCCCGGCCGCCTCGGCGAGCGATGCGCGCACCGCCTCCTGCTGCTCGAGCGGGAGCTCGGCGACCTGGATCTTGACGATCTCGCCGCTCTCCGACGAGCGCACCTGGATGCGGGCCTCGGACGGGTCGAGCCCGCTCTCCTGGAGCACGGCCTCGGCGTCGTCGATGGTGAACGAGTCGCCCGGCACGTCCCACACGACGCCGCCCTCGAAGTCGATGCCCAGGTTGAGGCCCCGGGTGAACAGCGACACGACCGTCACCACCAGCAGCACGACCGAGATGATGAAGCCGATGCGCCGGTGGCCGTGGAAGTCGACGGCGGTCTGCCCGCGGTACAGGCGGCCCAACGTGGTGCGCGCGACCGACGACGGCTCGGGCGCCCGGACCTCGGCATCGACGGTCATGCCAGGGCCTCGGCGGTGCGGGGAGCGACGGGTCGCGGCTCGAACCAGCGGGTGCGGGTGAGCAGGATCACCGCTGGTCGGGTGAAGAAGAAGCACACGATCAGGTCGCAGATGGCCGTCAGGCCGAGGAACAGCGCGAAGCCGCGCACGCTCCCGGCACTCAGCCAGAACAGGATGAACGACGCCAGGATCGACACCAGGTCGGCCGCCACGATGGTGCGCCACGTGGAGGAGAAGCTGCGGGGCGCTGCGTTGCGGGCCGACCGCCCGGCGCGCATCTCGTCGCGCAGGCGCTCGAACAGCACGATGTAGCTGTCGGCGGTGACGCCGATCGCCACGATGATGCCGGTGGCGCCGGCGAGGCTGAGCGAGTAGTTCGTCCACTGCGACACCAGCGACGCCGCGCTGTACACCACCATGCCCCACACGATGAGGCCGCCCACCACCACGACGGCGAGCTTCTGGTAGTAGGCGGTGAGGAGCAGCAGCACGAGGATGATGCCCACGATGCCCGATACCACCGCGGCGCGCAGCGAGTCGGTGCCGAGCGTGGGTGACACGGTCTGCACCGACTGGGCCTCCACGTCGACGGGGAAGGCACCGCGGTTGAGCACCCGTGAGAGGTCACGGGCCTCGGACTCGCTGAAGTCTCCGGAGATGGACACCGACCCCGAGAACGACGGCGCGTTCACCACCGGTGCCGACTGGATGACGCCGTCGAGCACGATCGCGAGCTGGCGCGACGGGCACGACGAGCTGCCGGCGAAGCACTGCGATGCCAGCAGGTTCCACTGCTGCTCGCCTTCGCCCCGCAGATCGACCGTGACGATCCACTGACCCGTGGTCTGGTCGATCTCGACGCCGGCGCTGCCGCGGGAGAAGACCTCACCCGTCCCACCGGCCGGCCCCACCACGCACTCCTCCGTGCCGCCTCGCACCGGCAGCGTCTCCTGCACGCCGGGCGCGGCCGGGTCGGTGGGATCGGCTGTGGGAGTCGACGTCGTGGGCGCCGTGGTGGTCGTGGTCGTGGCGGGATCGACCGGGTTGCAGCCGATGACGGGCCGGAGCGTGACGATGCCGGCGATGTCGACGGCGGCGAGCGCGTCCTGCTGATCCTTCACGCCGGGCAGGTCGACCACGATGTTCTCGCCCTCGACGCGGACGTCGGGCTCGGCGATGCCCCGCGACTCCAGCTCGTCGCGGATGAGGTCGCGGATCGTGGTGAGGTCCTCGCCCGAGGCGTCCTCGGTGGGCGTCAGGATCACCGAGACGCCGCCCTGGAGGTCGAGGCCGAGCACCGGCGAGTTGCGGGTGGCGACGTTGACCACCAGGAGCGCGATCGCGATCGCGACCGTTCCCAGCAGCGACGCCCAGAGGGCGGATCGGCTCACGCGGGGTCGGACGCTGCGTCAGGGGTGGCGTCGGCGGTGGGCTCCGACGCCGCTGGGGTGGCGCTGGGGGTGACGCGCCCCTGGATCGCCGCCTTGGCGATGCGGATCTGGACGTCGTCGTCGATCTCGAGCCAGAACTTGTCGTCCTCCACCCCGGTGATGAAGCCGTAGACGCCCGACGTGGTGACCACCTCGTCGCCGATGCCGATGGCCGACTGCATCTCCTGCTGCGCCTTCATGCGGCGGCGCTGCGGCCGGATCATCAGGAAGTACATCGCGACCGGGATCATCAGCAGGATGAGCAGCTGGATGATCGCTGCGCCACCTCCGCCGCCGTTGTCCTCCTGCGCGAGGAGCGAGAGCACGTTCATAGCGAGTCGCGAGCCTACCGAGGGCTCAGCCCCAGCGCGCGAGCACCTCTCGACGGAGCTGGTCGAAGGTGCCGGCGACGATGGCCGCGCGCATCCGGTCCATGAGGGCGAAGGTCCAGGCCACGTTGTGGATGCTGACGAGGCGCGACGCGGTCGGCTCACCCACCTGGAACAGGTGCCGCAGGTAGCCGCGTGAGTGCCGGCGGCAGACCTCGCAGCTGCACGTCGGGTCGATGGGCTCGTCGGAGCGCGCCTCGCGGGCGGCCTTCAGCTGCACGCGTCCCTGGGAGGTCAGCGCCGAGCCGTGCCGGCCGAGTCGGGTCTGCAGCACGCAGTCGAACTGGTCGACGCCGAGCGCGACCGCCTCCACCAGCGACGCCGGGTCGCCGACGCCCATGAGGTAGCGGGGGCGGTCGGCCGGCAGGTGCTCGATCGCCGCGGCGAGCGCCGGGAGCATCTCCTCGCGGGTCTCGCCCACCGACAGCCCACCGATGCCGTACCCGTCGAAGCCCAGCTCCGCCGTGCGACGTGCGCTCTCGGCGCGCAGCGACTCGTCGAGTCCGCCCTGGACGATGCCGAACAGCGACTGGTCGCTGCGCCGATGGGCGGCACGTGCTCGCGCCGCCCACGCCGACGTGCGGTCGAACGCCACCCGGATCACCTCGGGGGGGCTGGGCAGCGGGGGGCACACGTCGAGCACCATCTGGATGTCGGCGCCGATCGCCTCCTGCACGGCCACCGCCGACTCCGGCGTGAAGCGGTGCACGGACCCGTCGTAGGTGCTGCGGAAGGTGACCCCGTCGTCGTCGACGATCGGGTCGAGCGAGAACACCTGGAACCCACCGGAGTCGGTGAGCGTGAGCCCGTCCCACCCGGCGAAGCGTCCGAGCCCGCCGAAGTGGGCGATCACCTCGGCACCCGGCCGCAGCATCAGGTGGTAGGTGTTGCCGAGCACGATCTGCGCACCGAGGCGCTCGTAGTCGGCCGCGCTCAGGTGCTTGATCGCACCGCGGGTGCCCACCGGCATGAAGCACGGCGTGCGATAGGTGCCGCGGCCGGTCGTGGCCGTGCCGGCGCGGGCGGCGCCGTCCGTGGCCTCCACCTCCAGGTGCACGGCCCGCATCAGACGGCCCCCCGGTCGAGCAGCATCGCGTCGCCGAACGACAGGAACCGGTAGCGGTGCTCGACCGCGTGGCGGTACAGCCGGCGCCACCGCTCCCCCACGAAGGCCTCGATCATGAGCAGCAGCGTGGTGCGTGGGAGGTGGAAGTTCGTCATCAGCAGGTCGACCACCCGCCACTCGAAGCCGGGGTGGATGAACAGGGTCGTGCGCCCCTCGAGCTCGCCGGTTCGCGCCGCCGACTCGAGGGCGCGCACCGAGGTGGTGCCCACGGCCACCACCCGTCCGGCCCGCTCGCACGCCTCGAGCGTGGCGGCCGGCACGCGGTAGCGCTCGCTGTGCATGCGGTGCTCGAGCGGGTCGTCGGTGCCGATCGGCTGGAACGTGTCGAGGCCCACCACCAGCTCCACCCGCGCGAGGCCGATCCCGGCAGCCTCCAGCTCGGCGAGCAGTCGGGGCGTGAAGTGCAGCCCGGCGGTGGGCGCTGCGGCCGACCCGGGCTCGCGGGCGTACACCGTCTGGTAGCGGTCGCGGTCGACCAGCCGCTCGGTGATGTAGGGCGGGAGCGGCATCTCGCCGTGCTCGTCGAG
>JALOLG010000166.1 GCA_025456105.1 Ilumatobacteraceae bacterium
TGCGGTGGTCGGCGCACCGAGCCGTCGATCAAGAACTCCTCAATCGGCCTTCAAGGTGGGCCCCGATCGGCCGATACCTGTGCGTCCACTCCGCCGTCGAGGAGCACCGACCCGATGAAGCACCACCTCCGATTCTGGAAGACCACCGTCACCGGGATCGTCGCGGCCGCCACCGCACTCGTCGCACTGCCCACCGCCTCGGCATCGGCGCAGACCGACGACTGGCTCGCGATCGTCAACACCTATCGCGCCATGTCGGGTCTCGCGCCCGTGAGCCCGAACGGCACCTGGTCGGCCGAGGCCGCAGCGCACTCGTGCTACATGCTCTACAACGGCATCTCGCACGACGAGATCCCCGGCCGCCTCGGCTACACCCCCGGCGGCGACGTCGCCGGCAACAGCGGCAACGTGTCGGTGAGCAGCGCCGCCACGGCCTCGGCCCGCAGCCACATCGACCTCTGGATGACCGGCCCGTTCCACGCGATCGGCGTCCTCCGCCACAACCTGTCCGTCACCGGGTTCGGCATGTGCGCCAACGCCGACACCAGCCCCTGGCGCTCGGGCGCCACGCTCGACGTGCTGCGCGGCATCGACCGCTCGCGCCCGCGCCCCTCCACCCCGATCGTCTTCCCGGGCAACGGCACGACCACCCCGCTCAGCCGCTTCGTCGCCGAGTCGCCCAACCCGGTCGCCCTCTGCGGCTGGACCGGCGGCGCGGGGCTCCCCCTGATCGCCATGATGCCCAGCGGCGTCTCGTGGGCGAACGCGTCGCTCGTCGGCCCAGGCGGCCCGGTCGAGACGTGCGTGCTGCACCCCGGGAACACCAACGACTCCACCGCTCGCGCGATCCTGTCGGGCGAGAACGCCGTCGTCGTCGTCCCGCGCGTGGCGCTCCAGACCGGCACCTACACCGCGACGGTGTCGAGCAGCGGTGGCAGCACCACCTGGTCGTTCAACGTCGATCCCGCCGCGGGGCTCGTGCCGCCGCCACTCGACGTGCCCGAGACCGCACCTGCCTCCGTCACGGGCGGCTTCGACCCGGTCGTGCCCCACCGGTACGCGGACAGCCGTGCGGCCCACCGACTGCTGCGCCTGCGGGCCAACGTCCCGTCGGTCCTCGTCGTCGCCGACCCCGAGACCGCTGCCGTGAGCGCGAACTTCACCGTCGACCGCCCGTCGGCTCCCGGCTACCTCACGGCGTACGACTGCAGCGCCAGCGTCCCGCAGGTGTCGACCTTGAACTTCTCGTCGCTGCCCGTCGCCAACCAGGCGATCATCCCGCTCAGCGCCGGGCGGATCTGCCTCATCGCCTCCACCGACACCGACGTGATCGTCGACGTCAACGGGTTCGTGCGCCCGGCGGGCGCCGACCGGTTCGAGGCCGTCACCCCCGGCCGGGTCTACGACACCCGGGGCTGGGGTCGCTTCGCCGAGGGCGAGGTGCGGCGCATCCAGCTCGCCGGCCTCGGTGGGGCGCCGGTCGGATCGTCGGCGGTGGCCGTGAACCTGACCGCCACCAACCCGCTCCAGCACGGCTTCGTCTCGATGTACCCGTGCGAGGTCCCCTCCGACGTCTCCACCGTCAACTTCCGCCCGGGCGAGACGCGGCCGAACTCCGCGATCGTGCGCACCAGCGCGGACGGCACCGTGTGCGTCCGCACCTCGGTCTCGGTCGACGTCATCGTCGACGTCACAGGCTGGTTCGGTGCGGGTGCGAGCGGCAGGTTCACCGCGCTCAGCTCGATCCGCCTGCTCGACACGCGCCAGGTCGCCCGCGAGCTCAACCCGGTGACGGGTGGCGCGAAGGTGGAGCCGGGCCAGACGGTCCGACTCCCCATCGCCGGGGTGCGCGGCGTCCCCGCGGGCGCCACGGCGGTGTCGGTGAACCTCACCGCCGTCGACCACGACGTGCCGGGCTACGTGACGGCGTTCCCCTGCGGGGCGCTCCCCCAGGCGTCGAACGTGAACACCACACCGTACGAGCGGGCCGTCGCCAACGGCGCCCAGGTGGCGCTCAGCCCCGACGGTGCGCTGTGCCTGTACAGCGACCACCGCGTGCACCTCATCGTCGACATCAACGGCATCTGGAGCTGAGTCGGCTCACCGGTGCACGGTTGGGTCGTCGAACCGCGCCCGCAGCCGCACGGTGTGCACACCGTCGCCCGAGAGGATCCCGGAGCGACCCCAGGTGCGCCCGTGCTCCCAGTTCGTGAGCCCGAGCTCGGGCGTCGAGAGCGCGTACTGCCCATCGACCCAGCGGGTGAAGCCGTCGCCGACGAACGGCGCGTCGAGCGCGCGCCAGGCCGCCTCCTGCTCGTCGGCGTGGTCGGACACCACGCTCACCACGAACCGCGGGCTCCAGCGGTTGCAGAGCGCCACGCCGTGCGCGAGATCGTCGACCACGGCGATCGTGAGCTCGGGTGAGTCGTCCCACTCCCACTCCCGCGCCAGGTCGGCCTCCTCGACGACGTCGACGCCGCGCTCGGCCGGCACGATCGCCGCGGCGTCGGCCGTGACGTGCACGACCGGTGAGGTGCTGCGACGCTGGGCGGCTGCGTCGACGGCCGCCAGCACGTGCGGGACCAGCTCGGCGGCCCGCGCTCGCGGGAGGCAGACCACGTTGAGCGTGTTGCAGACCTTGCGATCGAGCGACGCCGTCACGACGGCGCCGAGCCTCCCAGTGTCGGCCCCGAGCCCGACGAGCATCCACGCGCCGCCCGTGCCGTGGAGGCTCACCGGCACCCCGGCTTGGCGCGCCACCGCACCCAGCTGGGCCACCGCTGGCCCCGACCCGCGGGCCACGGCCAGCGCGAGCCGCCGATCGCCCAGCAGCGCCCACCCGGCCGCACGGTCGGGCGAGTGCACGAGGCTGACGGTGCCGGGCGGCAGGCCGGCGGCCTCGAGCGCCGGTCCGAGGGCGTGGGTGGCGATCGCATCGGCGGTGCCGAGCGCGTCGGAGCCGATCCGGAACACGGCGGCGTTGCCGTTGCGCACCACACCCGCGGCGTCGGCGAACACGTTGGGGCGGCCCTCGAACACGAAGCCCACGACGCCGAGCGCGTCGACGACCGCATCGACCGTCCACCCCGCGTGCTCCGCAGCGCGGCTGGCGGCATGGCGACGCGGCGGCATGTCGCGCCAGATCCGCAGTCCCGCCACCATCTGGGCCCGCATGGCCTCGTCCATCACGAGCCGGGTCGTCGATCGGCCGGACGCCCGCGCGGCCGCCACGTCGGCGGTGTTGGCCGCCCCGATCGCGGCGGCGACGTCGTCGCGGTCGAGCAGATCGGCGAACGCCCCGAAGAACGCGGTGATCTGGTCGTCGGTGCAGGCGCGAAGTGCGGCGAACGCCGCCACCGCACGATCGACCGCCTCGCGCGCGGCTCGCTGCGCCGCGGCCGGCACGTGGAGCAGGTCGCCCGTCTCCTGCACCACCACCAGGTGATCGCCCTCACGGAACGCCGCCGCCAGCGCCTCGGACACCACGGCGACACGGTCGCCGCCGTACGGGATCGTCTGGCCGGCGGCGAGCGCGGTGAGGCGGCCGCTCATGCGCCGACCACCTCGGTGAGCAGCACCGGGCGCTGCTCGTCGATCGACCGGTGTGCCGCCTCGCCCACCGCGACCGCCCACAGGCCGTCGGTCAGCGTGACCGCTGGCGCACGACCCGTGCGGATCGCGTCGACGAAGTCGACGTGCTCGAGGTAGCTCGCGCCGTGGTGGAGCCCCTGGTGCCGGATCGACTCGCTCGTGACGGGTCGCTCGTGCACCTGCAACCACCCGTCGGACCGCCGGCCGGTGCGGAGCACCCCGTGGGTCACGAGTGCCTCGACCTTGCCGCGGTCGCCCACCACCACCAGCTCCTGCTCGTTGGCGGTCGCCTCGGCGAACATGCACAGGTCGAGCATCGCCCGGGCGCCACCCTCGTACTCGACGATCACGTAGGCGTTGTCGAGGATGTCGGGCACCTCACCGTCGTACGACTCGTCGAGGTGGTTGACGTCCTGCGCGCCCGACGCCATGACCCGCACCGGCCGGGCCCCGACGACCAGGTTCATGAGGTCGAAGAAGTGACAGCACTTCTCCACGAGCGTGCCGCCGGTGTTGCGGGTGAACCGGTTCCAGTTGCCCACCTTCACGAGGAACGGGAACCGGTGCTCGCGGATGGCGACCATCCGCACGTCGCCCACCGTGCCGGACCGGACCTCGTCGAGGAGCGCCGTCGTCGGTGGCATGTAGCGGTACTCGAGTCCCATCCACGCGACGCGATCCGGCGTGCGAGCCGCGGCGGCGACGACCCGGCAGCAGTCGGCCACGGTGGTGCACAGCGGCTTCTCGACGAGCACGTGGAGGTGCTCGCGATCGAGCACGTCACCCAGCACGTCGGCGTGGGTGTGGTTGGGCGTCGCGATCACGACGGCGTCGACGTCGGCCTCGTCGAGCAGCCGGCGATGGTCGTCGAACACCGCGACGCCGTCACCCGCCGCACGCACCCCGGCCGCGCGGGACCCGGCGTCGGTGTCGGCGATCGCGGTCACGATCGCACCGTCGAGGTGGGCGATGTTCTCGATGTGCTCGATACCCATCATCCCGGTGCCGATCACGCCGTACCGCACGAGGTCAGTGGTCACGTCGGCAGCGTACGCTCGGCCCCATGGATCACGGGCACGAGCAGCAGCACCACGACCGGCTCTACTTCCGCCAGCTGCTGTCGGGGCGCGACTTCGCCGTCGGTGATGCGCTGGCGACCCAGATGGTGAACTTCGTCTACCTGATCGGCGACCGGGCGACGGGCGAGTGCCTCGTGGTCGACCCCGCCTACGCGGTCGACGACCTGATCGCGGTCGCGGCCGCCGACGACATGCGCATCGTCGGGGCGCTGGCCACCCACTACCACCCGG
>JALOLG010000463.1 GCA_025456105.1 Ilumatobacteraceae bacterium
GGCCCGGTCTCGATCATCCCCAAGGACTTCCTGATGATCGTCATCAGCGCAGGTGTCCTCGTGTCGGTCGCGCTCGCACTGAAGTACACCAAGATCGGCAAGGCGATGCGGGCCGTCTCCGACAACCCCGACCTGGCCGCCTCCACGGGCATCGACGTCAACAAGGTGATCACCGCGGTGTGGTTCGCCGCCGGCGTCCTCGTCACGCTCGGTGGCGTGTTCCAGGGCCTCTCCGAGCAGGTGCAGTGGCTCATGGGCGTCCAGCTGCTGCTGCTCGTGTTCGCCGGCGTCACGCTCGGTGGCCTCGGCACCGCCTTCGGGGCCATGGTGGGCAGCCTCATCGTGGGTGTCTTCGTGTTCCTGTCGACGCTGTTCATCGCGCCCGAGCTGAAGAACGTGGGTGCCCTCCTCGTGCTGATCCTGATCCTCATGGTGCGACCGCAGGGCATCTTCGGCCGGAAGGAGCGGATCGGCTGATGGACTGGCTCGAGATCATCTCCAACACGCTCCGGGCGGCGTTCTCGCAGACCACGATCATCTACGCCCTGGCCGCGATCGGGCTCAACCTGCACTTCGGGTTCACGGGGTTGCTCAACTTCGGGCAGGTCGGGTTCATGGCCGCCGGTGCGTACGGCGTCGGCATCACCACCTTCACCTACGGGTGGCCGCTGTGGGCGGGCATCCTCGCCGGCCTGGCGGCGGGTGTGGTGCTGGCGCTCCTGCTCGGCGCCCCCACGCTGCGACTGCGGGCGGACTACCTGGCCATCGTCACCATCGCTGCGGGCGAGATCATCCGGCTCACGGTGCGGGCCGCCGTCCTCAGGGACACGACGGGTGGCTCCAACGGCATCAACGGCTTCGCCAACGACTTCCAGGAGTGGAACCCACTGAACCCGTCCGCGTCCTACGGGTTCGACGTCGGTGGACTGAACTTCCGGTTCACGGGCGCCGACGTGTGGGAGATGACGGTCGGCTGGATCCTGGTCGGCATCGCCGTGCTCGTGATGTGGCTCCTCGTCACCAGCCCGTGGGGGCGGGTGCTCAAGTCGATCCGCGAGGACGAGGACGCCTCGCGCTCGCTCGGCAAGAACGTGTTCCGGTTCAAGATGCAGTCGCTCGTCCTGGGCGGCACCTTCGGCGCGGTGGCCGGCATGTGCTTCGCGATCTTCAACAACTCGGTGCAGCCCGACAACTACTCGACCCCGGTGACGTTCTTCGCCCTGACGATCGCGATCCTCGGCGGACTCGGCCGAGTGGGCGGTCCGGTGGTGGGGTCGATGATCTTCTGGATGCTGCTGTCGTTCAGCTCATGATCTTCCGCCCGCAGGGCATGTTCGGCGACAAGAGGGAGATCGCGATCGATGCCCGGAAGTGACGACTTCGAGCTCGGTCGCACGGCGGGCGGTGGCGGGGCGTCGAGCCTGCGCGAGCAGGAGTGGCCGAACCCGGCGGCCGGCGCGTTCGACGGTGTCGAGCCGCGCCCCGGCTCGCCGAAGCCCGACCCGATCCTCGTCGCCACGTCGGTGTCGCGGACCTTCGGCGGCCTCCGGGCGGTCGACGTCGACCACGTCGAGGTGCAGCGCGGCGCCATCACCGCCCTGATCGGACCGAACGGCGCCGGCAAGACCACCTTCTTCAACCTCCTCACCGGGTTCGACCACCCGGACACCGGCACGGTCACCTTCGACGGGCAGCTCGCGAGCGGCCGAGCACCGTACGAGCTCGCCACCAAGGGCATGGTGCGCACCTTCCAGCTCACGAAGGTGCTCGCCAAGATGTCGGTGCTCGACAACATGATGCTCGCGGCGCAGGCCCAGACCGGCGAGTCGATGTGGAAGGGGCTCCTGCGGTCGTGGCGGGGCCAGGAGCGCGCCGTCCGGACGCGGGCGCTCGAGGTGCTCGACCAGTTCAACATGACCCACATGCAGGACGAGTTCGCCGGTGCGCTGTCGGGCGGGCAGCGCAAGCTGCTCGAGATGGCGCGGTCGCTGATGGCCGACCCGAAGCTGGTGATGCTCGACGAGCCGATGGCGGGCGTCAACCCGGCGCTCACGCAGAGCCTGCTCGGACACGTCAAGCGACTCCGCGCCGAGGGCATCACGGTGATGTTCGTCGAGCACGACATGGACGTGGTGCGCGACATCAGCGACTGGGTGGTGGTCATGGCCGAGGGCGTCGTCATCGCGGAGGGACCGCCCGACTCGATCGGGCGCAACCAGGCCGTCATCGACGCGTACCTGGGCTCGTCGAGCGCGGCGCTCAGGGAGGGGACCGACGGTGACTGAGCAGCTCCTCGTGCACGTCGACCAGGTGGTGGCCGGCTACGTGCCCGGCGTCAACATCCTCAACGGCTGCAGCCTCGAGGTGGCCGAGGGCGACCTGATCGGCATCATCGGCCCGAACGGCGCCGGCAAGTCGACGATGCTCAAGGCCCTGTTCGGCCTGATCCCCGTCCGTGAGGGGCACGTGCGCCTGCGTGGCGAGGAGATCACCGGGCAGAAGGCGAACGCCCTCGTGAGCAAGGGCATCGGGTACGTGCCCCAGATCAACAACGTGTTCCCGTCGCTCACCGTCTACGAGAACCTCGAGATGGGCGGCTACCAGCGGCGGCGGGGTGTCGCCCAGCGGATCGACG
>JALOLG010000167.1 GCA_025456105.1 Ilumatobacteraceae bacterium
TCGGCAGCCTCGCCACCGGACGCTCCCCGCTCAACGCCCGTCAGCTGCTGCTGGTGAACCTGCTCACCGACGCGGCGCCGGCGCTGGCGATCGCGGCCCGGCCGCCGCGGGGCGTGAGCGCCGACCAGCTGCTCAGCGAGGGCCCCGACACGTCGCTCGCCTCGGCCCTCGACCGCGCCATCGCGGTGCGCGCCGCTGCCACGACCGCAGCGACCGCCACGGCCTGGCTGCTCACCGGTCCGTGGGTGACCCCCACGCGTGCCAGCACGACGGCACTCGTCACCACGGTCGGCGCGCAGCTCGGTCAGACGATCATGACGTCGTCGCGCGACCCGATCGTGCTCGTGGCAGGCGTCGGCTCGGCGGCCGTGCTCCTCGGGGTGGTGCAGACGCCCGGACTCAGCCAGCTCTTCGGCTGCACGCCGCTCGACCCGCTGGCGCTGGCGATCGCCGGCGGCTCGGCCTCCACGGCATCGGTCGCAGCGCAGGTGCTGCCCCGCGTGATGCGCGGTGACGGCACGCGAGACTGAGCCGATGCTGCGGATCGGGACGGTCGTGCTCGGGGTCGACGACATCGACCGAGCCATTCGCTTCTGGACGGCTGCGCTCGACTACGTGCCCAAGCGGGCGCTCGCACCCGGCGACGACTTCACGATCCTCGTCCCCGTCGAGGGCGAGGGGGCGCACCTCGCGCTCGACACCAGCCGGACCCCGGTGCAGGAGCACCCGCGGGTGCACCTCGACCTGTACGCAGGCGATGCCGCCGATCAGGCGGCCGAGGTGGAGCGGCTCGTGGGCCTAGGAGCCCAGGTGGTCGACTGGGACCTCTACCCACCCGACCCCGACTTCGTCGTTCTCGCCGACACCGAGGGCAACCGCTTCTGCGTGATCGACACGAGCCGCTGACGACCGGCCAGAATGCACCGATGACGGTCGAGCTCGTGATCGCGCCGCGTCGGCGACCCGTCGGCGGTGGCGAGGTGCTGCGGCTGCTGCCCTTCCACGCCCGACGGATGGTCGGCCCGTTCATCTTCGCCGACCGCTCCGGTTGGCAGGACGACGAGCGGCCCGAGCCCGTGAACGTCGACGCCCACCCCCACATCGGGCTGTCGACGGTCACGTACCTCTTCGCCGGGGCGCTCGAGCACCGCGACTCGACCGGCGCCGTGCAGACGATCCGCCCCGGCGACATCAACTGGATGACCGCCGGGAGCGGGGTCGCGCACACGGAGCGATCGACGGAGGGCGCCGCCGAGGTGGTGCGCGGCCTCCAGACGTGGGTGGCGCTGCCCGTCGAGCGCGAGGGGTCCGACCCGTCGTTCCAGCACACGCCGGGCGCCGCCATGCCGGTGATCGACACGGGCGACGGCACCACCGCCACCGTCCTCGCCGGTACCGGCTACGGCGCGGCGTCGCCGGTCGAGGTGAGCTCGCCGCTCGTCCTCGCCGACCTCCGCCTCGCGGCGGGCAGCAGCGACCTGGTGGATGCGACGCATCCCGAGCGCGCACTGCTGGTGGTGGAGGGTGAGGTCGAGGTGGACGGCATCGCCGTCGGGCAGCACTCGATGGCGGTGCTGGCGGCGGGACCGTGCCGCATGAGCTCCTCGGCGGGGGCGCGACTGATGCTGCTCGGCGGCGAGCCGGTCGGTCCGCGCACGATCTGGTGGAACTTCGTGGCGAGCGACCCGGCCGCGATCGACGATGCGCGCGAGCGCTGGAACCGCCAGGACTTCCCGCTCGTCCCCGACGATCACGACCCGTGGGTGCGAGCGCCCGAGCGATGAGGCACGACGCGACGTGACACCCGAGCCATGGGTGCTGGTGGCGGGCGTGCTGCTGATCGTCGGGGCGGTCGCGAGCAAGACGTCGGCGCGCCTCGGCGTGCCGAGCCTGCTGCTGTTCCTCGCGATCGGCATGCTCGCCGGCTCCGACGGGCCGGGCGGACTCGAGTTCGACGACTTCGAGCTCTCGCGGTCGTTCGGCATCGTCGCGCTCGCGTTCATCCTGTTCAGCGGGGGGCTCGGCACGCGGTTCAGCGACATCCGACCCGTGATGGCCCAGGGCGTGGCCCTGGCCAGCGTGGGCGTCATCATCACGGCCTCGCTCCTGGGCTGGCTCGCGTCCCTCATCCTCGACCTGCCCCTCGAGGAGGGGCTCCTGCTCGCCGCCGTGATCGCCTCGACCGACGCGGCTGCCGTCTTCTCGATCCTGCGATCCCGCGGGGTTCGCATCCGTCGGCGGCTGGCGTCGGTGCTCGAGCTGGAGTCGGGGAGCAACGATCCAGCCGCGGTGTTCCTCACCGTCAGCCTCATCGCCTACATCACCGAGGGCGACCGCGGTCTGCTCGGCTTCGTGGGCTCGTTCGTCTGGCAGATGGGCGTCGGCACGGTCGCGGGCTACCTGCTCGCCCGCGGCGCGGTGTGGACCATCAACCGGTTGCAGCTCGACTTCGAGGGGCTCTACCCGGTGCTCACGTTCGGCTTCGTCCTGCTCACGCTCGAAGGGGTCACGGCCATCGGGGGCAGCGGCTTCCTCGCGGTCTACGTCGCCGGCGTCACGATGGCCCACCACGACTACCTGCACAAGCGCAGCCTCGTGCGCTTCCACGACGCGATCGCGTGGCTCATGCAGATCGCGATGTTCGTGCTGCTCGGCCTGCTCGTGTTCCCGAGCCGGTTGCCGGAGGTGGCCGGCTCCGCCCTCGCCGTCGCGGCGATCCTGGTGTTCGTCGCCCGCCCCCTGGCGGTGGCGATCACGCTGGTCCCGTTCCGCCGACCGGCGCGCGAGATCGCGTTCGTGTCGTGGGTGGGGCTGCGCGGCGCGACCCCGATCATCCTCGCGACGTTCCCGGTCGCCGCAGGTGTGCCCGATGCGCTGCGCCTCTTCGACGTCGTCTTCTTCGTGGTGCTCACGTCGGTGCTGTTGCAGGGGACCACGATCCCCGCGGTGGCCCGCAGGCTCGGCCTGGCGGTCGAGCCGGTCGACGAGCCGCGCGAGGTGTCGTTCGACACGGTCATCACCGGCGACGACGGACCTCGACTGGTGGAGGTGGTCGTCGACGCGTCGGCGCCCGCCGTCGGACGTCAGCTCGTGGAGCTCGGCCTCCCCCACGGCGTGCTGGTCGTGCTGGTCCGACGCGGCCACGAGACGTTCACCCCGCAGGGCAGCACGACGTTCGCGGCGGGTGACGGCCTGCTGATCGCCCGCGGTGAGGTCACCGACGACGTCGTCGACCGGTGGTTCCGCGGGCGACCGATCTCCGACGCCTGAAGCGTCGACGGCTCAGCGGCGCACGCCGCCGTCGGAGTGGAGCAGCTGGCCGTTGATCCAGCCGCCCTCCGGTGAGCACAGGAACCGGACGAGGTGGGCGGCATCGTCCGGGGTGCCGATGCGGGGCTGGAGGTTGCGGGACCGCACGAACGACCGGATGTCGTCGTCCATCCAGCCCGTGTCGACGGCACCGGGGTTCACCACGTTGGCCGTGACCTCGAGGTGCGCCAGCTCCGACGCGGCGGCCAGCACGATCCGGTCGAGCGCGCCCTTGCTCGCGCCGTAGGGCAGGTTGAACACCGCGTGGTCGCTGGTGAGCGCCACGATCCGGCGGGGCTGCGGTGCCCCGGCGAGCTGCTCGGCGAACGCCTTCACCAGGAGCCAGGTGGCACGGGCGTTGACCGCCATGTGGCGGTCGAAGCTCTCCACCGAGGTGTCGAGGATGCCGGAGTCGACCGACTCGCAGTGGCAGCACACCAGCGCCGACACCGGCCCCGACTCGGCCGCCACGCGTCGGAGCAGCTCTCCCGGGCCGTAGGGATCGCCGAGGTCGATCTCGTGGTTCGACAGCACCCGATCCTCGGCGCCCCACGGCATCCGCTCGTCGTAGTCGCGCCATCCCGCCGTGGCGACCCGCCAGCCGTCGCCGACCAGGCCGGCGGTGATCGCCGCGCCGATCCCGATCGATCGACCGACACCGGTGACGAGGGCGAGCGGCGCGTCGGCGGGCACCCGCGCAACCCTATGCGCCACCAGGGCTACGGTTCGCCGCATGGAGCTGGTCCACGAGTGCACGTTCCGGGCCCACCTCGACCCCGAGGTCATCGCGGTCGGCAACGGGCCGTACGGCGGTCGGAGCGTCGCGACGGTCACCGACGGCCGCGTCGAGGGGCACCGGCTGCGCGGTGACATCAAGGGCGCCGGGGCCGACTGGCTGCTCATCGGCGCCGACGGCTTCGTCCGTGTCGATGTGCGGGCGCAGCTCGTCACCGACGACGGCGCGGGGATCTACATCACCTACCTGGGCCTGCTCGAGATGAACGCCGCCGTGCTCGGCGCGATGGGCGGCGGTGAGACGTCGTTCGACGACCAGTACTTCCGCACGACGCCGCGCATGGAGACCGGCGACCCCCGCTACGACTGGGTCAACACCACGATGTTCGCGGCCCGTGGCCGGATGATCCCCGGCGGCGTCGAGTACGAGGTCTATCGGCTCACGTGACCGACGTCGCACTGCACGTCGAGACGCTGGGACAGGGCCCGGTCGCGCTCGTGCTCCACGGCGGACTGGGCGTCGACCACCACCTCTATCGCAGCCTCGACGTGCTGGCCGACGACCTGCGGCTCGTCCTCTACGACCACCGGGGCAACGGCCGCTCCGGCGGCGATGCCGCCAGCGCCACCATGCAGCAGTGGGCCGCGGACGCCGCCGCGCTGGCCACCGAGGTCGGCGATGGCCAGCCGGTGATCGTGATCGGGCACTCCTACGGCGGGTTCATCGCGCAGGCGCTGGCGATCGCCCATCCGAACGTGGTGCGGGCTCTCGTGCTGATCGCCACCACCCCGGGGCAGCTCGGCACCGGCGAGCAGCCCGCACCCGAGGGCGCGCCGATGCC
>JALOLG010000168.1 GCA_025456105.1 Ilumatobacteraceae bacterium
GAGGGAGGCGGACATCCGGCTCAAGCGCCGACGTGCCATCACGACCTCCCTTCTCAGGTTCAGTATGCGCCCACGGGACCGGCTCGTACAGGGCCGTCCGACGGGTTGCGGGAGATCAGCCCTTCCAGAAGCGCACGAGGCAGCTCTGGCTCGCCGTGGCGAGCAGCGTGCCGTCCTCGGCGAACATGTGCACCAGGCCGTGGCCGAAGCCGCGCTCGACGGCGTGCACCCGGATGTCGAGCAGCACCCACTCGGTGGGCACCAGGTGCGCCACCCGGAGCGTGTTGTCGAGCGAGTTGCCACCCCCGCGCACCCCGAGCGACTGGCCGACCCCCATCGGCACGAAGTCGCCCAGCACGGCGAGCGTGGCGGTGTCGACGCCCTCGATCACCTCGGGGATCCGCGCCCACATGATCGTCTGGCCGTCACCGGGCGTGCCGTCGAGGTCGTCCCACTCGCGACCCTTGACGATGCGCTGCTCGAGCCGCTCGTTGATCGTGCCCTCCACCGGCATCCGGTGCGGGCGCGGCTCGCACTCGTCGGGTCGCGGCACGTCGGGCATGCGCTCCCACTGCCCCGACGGCTTCCCGGGACGGTCACCGAGGGCGGCGTTGACGGTGAGGATCTCCCGGTTGCCCACGTGGCACACGGCCCGGGCCTGCGAGGTCTGGTGCCCCTCGACCGCGATCGTCACGTCGATGTCCATCACCTCGCCGGGCGCCGCGTACGACAGGTACTGCCCGGTCGCCCACACGGTCTGGCGGCCGCTCGTCCCCTCGATGGCCTCGATCGCGGCGCCGAGCCCGGCACCGCCGAACAGGAAGTTCCCCATCGTGCACAGCTCGGGCCGCACCTCGATCGTCCACCGGAACGGGTTGTGACTCGGCGCGACGCCGAGGAACGTGCGGGAGTCCATGCTGCAGTGATGGTAGAGCCGGCGATGGTACGGGCACGGCTACCGTTCGGCCCATGGGGGATCAACCGTGGCTCGGGGATGCGTGCTCGCTCGTGGAGGCCTTCCGACGCGGTGAGCGATCGCCGGTCGAGGAGCTCGAGGCGGTGCACGCCGCCATCGACGCGAGCGACCTGAACGCGATCTGCTACGAGGACCGCGACGCCGCCCGGACCGCCGCGGCGGCCGCCGACGTGTCGCTGCCGTTCGGCGGGGTGCCGGTCGGCGTGAAGGAGCTCGACCAGGTGGAGGGCTGGCCCGACACGCACGCCTCGGTGCCGCTGCGCCACCAGGTGGCCACGTACACGAGCGTGATGGTGGAGCGCCTGCGCGACCAGGGCGGTGCGGTGCTGGCCGGCCAGACGACCGCCTCGGAGTTCGGCGGGGTCAACCTCACCCGCACGGTGCTCCACGGGGTCACCCACAACCCGTGGGAGTACGGGCGCACACCCGGCGGGTCGTCGGGCGGGACCGCCGCAGCAGTCGCCGGCGGGATCCTGCCGATCGCGACGGCCGGCGACGGCGGCGGCTCGATCCGCATCCCGGCCGGCTTCACGGGGCTCGTCGGGCTCAAGGGCACGTTCGGCCGCATCCCCCGCTCCCCCATGGCCCCGTACGGCAACCTCACCGTGTCGATCGGCTGCCTCTCGCGCTCGGTGCGCGACACGGCCCGCTGGTTCGACGTGTGCAACGGCCACGATGCCCGCGACCCCCTCAGCCTGCCGCGCACCGGCGGCTGGGAGGCAGGGCTCGGAACCCATCTCGACGCGCTGCGCGGCATGCGGGTGGCCGTGGTGCCCGACTGGGGCGGGGCCACCGTCTCACCGGTGATGTGGGAGCTGCTGGAGGAGGCAGCGCAGCACCTGATCGCCGACTGCGGCCTGGTGCGCATCGATGGGGTCGACACGGCGCTCCCGCGCATGGGCGGCGCGTGGTCGATCAGCGGGATGATCTCGATCGCGTCGCAGCTCGGCGACCTGTGGCCGAGCTGCGCCGACGACCTCACCCCCGAGATGCGCTTCGGCCTCGAGCGCACCGAGGGGCTCTACGGCGCCGAGGCGCGGGCCCGCATCGAGCGGCGCCGGATGGAGCTCAACGAGAAGATGGCGCAGATCTTCGACACCACCCGCGGCGGGGTCGACCTCGTGATCACCGCCAGCAACCCCGACGTCGCCTTCGCCGCCGAAGGCCCGCTCCCCGACACGTTCGGCGGCATCGAGGCCGGTGCCGGCAACAACGGCCTGCTCACGTTCCCGGCGAACCTGCACGGCAACCCGGCGATCTCGATCCCGGCGGGCACGCTCGACGGCCTGCCGATCGGGTTGCAGGTGGTGGGTCGGCACTTCTCGGAGCAGCTCCTGCTCGACCTCGCGCTCACCGTCGAGCGCAATCGTCCGTGGCCGCTCGTGGCGCCGTCGGCGTCCGGCGCCGCCGCGACCGACGCCTAGGGTTCGGCACCATGAAGGTGCCGCTCACGGTCAACGACTTCCTCCGGCGTGCCGAGCTGCTGTACCCGGATCGCACCGGGATCGTCGACGAGCCCGACCAGCCGGCCGCCTCGTGGGGCACCATCACCTACCGGGAGATGGCCCGGCGGGCGCGGGCGCTGGCTGCGGGGCTCGATGCCCTCGGCATCGGGGTCGGCGAGCGGGTCGCGATGGTGTCGCAGAACTCGGCGCGGCTGCTCACGGCGCTGTTCGGCGTGTCGGGGTCGGGGCGCGTGCTGGTGCCGATCAACTTCCGACTCGTCGCCGAGGAGGTGTCCTACATCGTCGAGCACTCGGGTGCACGGGTGCTGCTCGTCGATCCCGAGCTCGACGCCGCGCTGGCCGATGTGGGGTGCGAGCACCGCCTCGTGATCGGCGAGGAGTCCGACGCCCTGCTCATGCGGTTCGACGTCGCGCCCGTGCCGTGGGACGGCGACGAGGACGCCACCGCCACCATCAACTACACGTCGGGCACCACCGCCCGGCCCAAGGGCGTGCAGCTCACCCATCGCAACATCTGGCTCAACGCGGCCGTGTTCGGGTGGCACCTCGGGGTGAGCGACCGCGACGTCTACCTGCACACGCTCCCCCAGTTCCACTGCAACGGCTGGGGGATGCTGTACGCCGTCACCGGGATGGGTGCCGAGCACGTGATCCTCCGCAAGGTCGACGGCGCCGAGATCCTCCGGCGGGTCGACGCCCACGGCGTCACGATGATGTGCGGTGCTCCGGCGGTCCTCAACATGATCCTCGACGCGGCCGCCGCGTGGGACGGCCCGATCCCCGGGCGCGACCGGGTGCGCATCGTGGTGGCCGGCGCGCCGCCGCCCACCCGCACGATCGAGCGGTGCGAGACCGAGCTGGGCTGGGAGTTCGTGCAGATCTACGGGCTCACCGAGACCACGCCGCTGCTCACGCTGAACCGCACCCGCGCCGAGTGGGACCACCTCACGCCGGGCGAGCGCGCCGTGCGCCTCAACCGTGCCGGCGGCCCCGTGGTGGGGTGCCAGATGGCGGTCGACGCGCAGGGCGAGGTGCTGGCCCGCGGGAACATGGTGATGGACGGCTACTGGGAGCAGCCCGAGGCGACGGCCGCGGCCATCGTCGACGGGTGGTTCCACACCGGCGACGGCGGCTCGATCGACGACGAGAGCTACGTCACCATCAGCGACCGCAAGAAGGACGTCATCATCTCCGGCGGCGAGAACGTGTCGTCGATCGAAGTCGAGGACGCGATCTTCCAGCACCCCGAGGTGGCCGAGGTCGCCGTGATCGGGATCCCCGACGAGAAGTGGGGTGAGCTCGTGACGGCGCTCGTGGTGACGACGCCGGAGAGCACGCTCACCGAGGACGACGTCATCGCCTGGTGCAAGCAGAAGCTGGCCGGCTACAAGTGCCCCAAGCGGGTGGAGTTCCGCTCCGAGCTCGCCCGCACCGCCACCGGCAAGCTCCAGAAGTTCAAGCTGCGAGCGCCCTTCTGGGAGGGCCGCGAGCGCCAGGTCAACTGATCACACGGCGCGACGCCGTCGCAGCGCCAGCAAGACGCCACCGACGAGCACGAGCGCGCACCACGTGGCCGTCGGCAGCCCGCCGGTCGACCGAGCCGCGACGGCGATCGAGGTGGCGGTCCCCTCGACCGCCCGGGCCGTCGCCGTCACACTGCGGCGGACAGCGTCGACGGCGATCTCGGCCGCAGGGGCGGTCGAGGCGGCCGATTCGACGGAGCGGGTGCCGTCGACGGCCGGCAGCGCCGTGTCCCCAGGGGTCGGCGCCACGGACCACGATTCGTGGCCGACACCTGTCGGCTCGGTCCTCATCGGCTCCACCGCGAGGAGCTGACCCGGCGCGATCTGGCCCTCCATGATTCCCGCCGCGTCGTGCTCGAACCCGGCGACGTGCCCGAGCTCGTGCAGCAGCACGCTGAGCAGGTCGACGCGGCTGGGATCGGCGATGCCGGGCGTGAGGCTCCATCCCCACCCGGCCGCGTCGACGTCGACGGTGATCGTGCGACCGAGGGTCTCCGCGAGCTTGGAGCCGGGCAGGTCGGCAACGACGAGCACGACACCGGCGAACGTCACGGGGCTGGCGCCCGCGGCGACCCACGCGTCGAGGGCGGAGCGAGCGGTGATCTCGAGGTCGGCGGTGCTCACGACGCTCGTCGACCCGGGACCCCGACCGGCTGCGCTCAGCGCACCATCGTTGTCGGTGATGGTGACGACCCCCGAACCGTCGCTGATCACGGCGTTGGTCGGGCTGCTGAGCACGACGGTGAACGTCTCGGTCGCCTCGGCCTTCTTGTCGGCGCTGATCGTGATGACGATCGTCTTCGTCGTCTGGCCGGCGCTGAAGGTCAGCGTCCCCGACGCGCTCGAGTAGTCCGACCCGGAGCCGGCGGTCCCGGCCACCGTCGTCCAGGCCACGGTGCTGGTACCAGTCGTG
>JALOLG010000169.1 GCA_025456105.1 Ilumatobacteraceae bacterium
ACGCGCGGAAGCCCTCGAGGATCGCCTCCCGGCGCTCCTCCGGCTGCTTCGCCCCGATGCCGGCGACGGCGTCGTTCACGGCGTCGGCGAGCGCGTTCGTGGTGGTCACGAGGTCCTGGCAGACGTTCAGCGCGGTGGCCGCATCGTCGGACACGCCCTCCGACGTCGTCTCGGTGGCGGCCTCGTCGTCGGAGGTGCAGCCAACGGCGAGCAGCAGGAGAAGGGTCACACCCACGAGCGAGCGGCGCGCCACGCCGTTAGCGTCGCAGGTCGTCATGACCTCCCGTGATTCCCTCCGCAACCTGGCGATCGTCGCGCACGTCGACCACGGCAAGACCACGCTCGTCGACGCGATGCTCCACCAGTCGGGCGCGTTCCGGGCCAACGAGACGGTCGCCGAGCGGGTGATGGACTCGATGGACCTCGAGCGCGAGAAGGGCATCACGATCCTCGCGAAGAACACGTCGCTGATCTGGCACGACGTCACGCTCAACATCGTCGACACGCCCGGTCACGCCGACTTCGGTGGCGAGGTCGAGCGAGCGCTCACCATGGTCGACGGCATCGTGCTGCTGGTCGATGCCGCCGAGGGGCCGCTGCCCCAGACCCGGTTCGTGCTGCGCAAGGCGCTCGCGGCCGACATGCCCGTGATCCTCGTGGTCAACAAGGTCGACCGTCCCGACGCCCGAATCGCCGCCGTCGTCGACGAGGTGTACGAGCTGTTCCTCGACCTCGACGCCAAGGACCACCAGCTCGACTTCCCGATCGTCTACAGCTCGGGCCGCGAGGGGTGGGCCTCGCTCGACGCCGACGTGCCCGGCACCGACCTCACCCCGCTGTTCGAGCTGATCCTGAGCCACGTGCCCGCCCCCAGCTACCACGAGGGCCACCCGCTCCAGGCCTGGGTCACCAACCTCGACGCGAACCCGTACGTCGGCCGGCTCGCGCTGTGCCGCGTGATGGAGGGCGAGATCCGCCGTGGTCAGCAGGTGGCGTGGTGCCGCACCGACGGCTCGATCCAGCGCGCGAAGGTCGCCGAGCTGTACCTCACCGAGCACCTGACCCGGGTGCCGGTGGAGTCGGCGGGTCCGGGTGACCTCGTGGCGGTCGCGGGGATCGAGGAGATCACGATCGGCGAGACCCTCGCCGACCCCGACGATCCGCGCCCGCTGCCGGTCATCGCCGTCGACGAGCCGGCGCTGTCGATGACGATCGGCATCAACACGTCGCCGCTCGCGGGCAAGGAGGGCACCAAGCTCACGGCCCGCCTGCTGAAGAACCGGCTCGACGCCGAGCTCGTCGGCAACGTCGCGATCCGTGTCGCCCCCACCGACCGTCCCGACGCCTGGGAGGTGCAGGCCCGCGGCGAGCTCCAGCTCGCGATCCTCATCGAGACGATGCGGCGTGAGGGCTTCGAGCTGACCGTCGGCAAGCCCGAGGTCGTCACCCGGGTGATCGACGGCGCGGTGCACGAGCCGGTCGACCGGGTCACGATCGACGTTCCCGAGGATCACCTCGGTGCGGTCACGCAGCTGCTCGCGGTGCGCAAGGGCCGCATGCAGAACATGGTGAACCACGGCCTCGGCTGGGTCCGCCTCGACTACCTCGTGCCGGCTCGCGGCCTGATCGGCTTCCGCACCGAGTTCCTCACCGAGACCCGTGGCACGGGTGTGCTCAGCAGCATCTCGGAGGGCTACGAGCCGTGGGCCGGCGAGATCCGCGCCCGCCCCACCGGGGTGCTGGTGGCCGATCGCACCGGCCCGACCACGACCTACGCGATGACGGCGCTCCAGGAGCGCAGCACGATGATGGTGGGCCCGGGCACGCAGGTGTACTGCGGGATGATCGTCGGGCAGAACTCGCGTGCCGGCGACATGGACGTGAACATCTGTCGTGAGAAAAAGCTCACCAACATGCGGGCCTCGTCGGCCGATGCGACCGTCACGCTGACGCCGCCGATCGAGCTGTCGCTCGAGCAGGCCCTCGAGTTCATCGACACCGACGAGTGCATCGAGGTGACGCCGAAGACGATCCGCCTGCGCAAGGTCGAGCTCGACCCCAACGAGCGCGGCCGGACCGCCAAGCGTCGGTCGCTCGCCGAGAAGGCCGAAGCCGCCCAGCGCTGACTGCACGGACCTCGGTGACATCCGTTGCGGATCCCGCAACGATGGTCACCGAGATGCCGACCGGTCAGCCGGTCTCGCCGAAGGTCGCGGCGATCGAGAGCGGGCGGAACATGGCAGTGCGCTTGTCCTGGTGGGCGTGCATTCGCTCGAACACGTCGTCGAGGAAGCGCATCGCCTCGGTGATGTGGGGGCCCTTGTTGAGCATCACGCACTCGGCCCGGCTGCCCCAGGCCGCATCCGTGACCTCGGCGCGGCTCGGCACGCCGTCCTTGGCGAGCGACTCCAGCACCTGCGTGGCCCAGATCACCGGCACGTGCGCGGCCTCGCACACCCACAGGATCTGCTCCTGCACCTCGGCGAGCCGCTCGAAGCCCACCTCCACGGCGAGATCGCCGCGGGCGACCATCACGGCGATCGGCGGTCGCTGCAGGCCGTGGAGCAGCAGGTCCGGCAGGTTCCGGAACGCCGTGCTGTGCTCGATCTTCAGGATCACGCCCGTGGCGCCGGCACCGCGGCGGTCGAGCTCGGCCCACAGGTCGTCGAGGTCCGCCGGCCGCGAGACGAAGCTCAGCGCGAACAGGTCGACCTCGCCGGCCATCTCCTCGATCGCGCGGTGGTCGTCGGGTCCGAGGGCCGGGATCGTCAAGGTGGTGTCGGGCAGGTTGATGCCCTTCTCCGCCTTCACCTTGCCCCGCTCGGGCCGCAGCACCTCGGCTCGGAACGAGTCGGGGTGCACCTCGAGCACGGTCAGCTCGATCGCACCGTCGTCGACGAGCACCCGCTCGCCGGGCCGGACGGCCGTGAACAGCTCGGGGACGTCGACGACGATCCGGCCGTGTCGGCTCTGCTCGTCGGGATCGACGGCGAGCGCCACCTCGATCACGTCGCCCCGCTGCACCGTGACGAAGCCGGGCACGGGCGGCAGATCGCCGATCCGCCCGGTGGCCACCCGCTTCCCCGTGCGGTGCAGCCCGACGGCGGTCATCGTCGCCAGGTAGACGGTGCGCTCGCACGTGGCGTGCAGCCGGTTCCCGTCGACCTGATCGATCACGAGCGCCCGCTTGCGTCCACGGGCGTCACGGAGCTGGAGCTCGTCGCCGATCGCGGCGGCGGCGACCAGCTCGGGATCGATCGGGACCGCGTCGCCACGTGCGCCGTCGGCGGCGAACCACACTCGCGCCGGTCCGACCACGGTGCCGTCGGCCGACCGGTCCGGGCGGATCTTGCGCACCCGCGGGCCGGGTGCCACCGGTCCCGTGCGCAGCTTGGGGCCGGCGAGGTCGAACGCCACCCGCACCTCGCGGCCCGCGCGCTCGGCTGCCTCCCGGACGTTGCGCACCATGGCGTGCCACGCCTCGGGTCCGTCGTGTGCCGCGTTCACCCGCGCCACGTCGAGCCCGGCGTCGACGAAGCGCTGCGCGACGCTCGGGTCGGTGGCCGCCTCACTCGGCATCGTCACCATGAGCCGCACCCGGTCGCCACCCGTGAGCGGGCCGAGCGCGTCGGCGGCGTGGGTGGCGAGCATGAGGTCGCCCACGCCCGCGGGCGGCTCGTCGCTCGTGTGCGCGGGGTCGAGGTGGCGCATCACGGCGTCGACGGTCGCCAGCACGTGGGCCTCCGAGCGACCGAGCGAGCTGAGCCCGCGGTGGGCGAGCTCGCGCTGCGCGTCGCGCAGGTCGAGGCGGCGCATCGCCAGGTAGTGCACGAGGTTGCGCGCCGACTGACGCTGGCTGGCGGGCACGCGATCGATCCGTGGCGCGAGGCGGCGCTCGAGCGCGACGGCTTCGTCGCGAACGCTCCGCAGGGCGGCCAGCAGGTCGTCGGTCTCCATGGGACCGACTCTGTCAGACCGGCCCGATCACTGCAGCGGCGTCGGGCTCCCAGAGGTCGACGGCGGCGTTGTCGTGATGGTGAACATCCGGTGACTCCCAGGTGAACAGCCCGACGCGGCACCGCTC
Source organism: Ilumatobacteraceae bacterium (assembly GCA_025456105.1). GTDB lineage: Bacteria > Actinomycetota > Acidimicrobiia > Acidimicrobiales > Ilumatobacteraceae. The sequence continues at coordinate 4,085 of JALOLG010000169.1, forward strand.
CCAGTAGTTGCCGCGGGCGTGGACGCCGTGCGCGCCGCGCTGCACCAGCAGCCCGCTGTCGCCGTCGATCGCGGCGTTGCCGATCACGTCGATCGTGGTGCCGCCGTCGACGTCGACGGCGCGCATCGTCCCCCGCACCACCGTGGCGGTGACGGACGTCGCCTCGGTGTCGGAGAGGCGGACCCCCCACCAGCGGGCCGCGATGCTGCAGCGTCGCACCGTTGCCGACACGGTGGCGGTCAGGTGCACCGCGCAGAGGTGGCCGGTGAGCTCGCACGAGTCGATCAGGTGCCCGGCACCACGACGCACGTCGATGCCGACGTCCCATCGCATGCCCTCGAACGCGGAGCGCACGACCGACAGCCGCTCGACGTCCTCGGCGGTGACACCCCACGCCCGCACCGCGGCGAGCCTGACGTCGTCGGCCGACACCCCGATCGTGCCCGTGACCACGGAGCCGGCCACCACGGCACCCGCTCCTGCGCACGCCACCACGACCACGGGGAGCCATGCGATGCGCTCGATCGTCGTGTCGACGCGCACGTGCTCGAGCCGGCTGCGGCGCCCGAGGACGACCGCAGGACCCTGCCGCTCGCTGCGCACGACCGTGCGCTCGGGACCGAGCCCGCGCAGGGTCACACCGTCGGGCACGGTCACGGGCCCCTCGTAGGCGCCGGCACCGAGCAGCACCACGTCGCCCGGCCGGGCGTCTTCGAGGAGCGGGGCCAGCGGGATCGGCCGGGCCGGCTCG
>JALOLG010000170.1 GCA_025456105.1 Ilumatobacteraceae bacterium
TGGGCGGGGCGGGACGGGTGTCACCGATCTGCGGCTTGCGCACGAGCGCCCGCTCGGCGGCGGCCACGTCGGTGGGCCGCCCCTCACGGATGGGGTCGGGCAGCTCGTCGGGGTCGCCGACGGCATCGCTCCCACCATCGGTGGCCGCCGCGGCACCCGCCGGCTTGCGGCGCCGCTGGCCGCCGCGAGAGCCGCGCCGCCGCTTGCGAGCGGCCCCGGCCGGCCCGGCCGTGGAGCTGTCAGCAGCGTCGGCGGCGTCGCCCGCCGTGGCCGGGCTGGCGACCTCGTCGGTCGGCATGCCGTCGGACGGCACGTGCTCGTTCATGTGTGTCCCTTCTCGAGCGTGGACCGCACGGCCGCACGCTCCCCGGACGGGCCGGCTGCGCGCATCCGCGCCGGTGGGCCTCCGGGATCGTCGATGTGGAGAGCCGGGTGCCAGCGTGACGCAGGGTCGCCGTCGATCTCACGTGGGGTGTGGACGGTCGCGCACCGAGTGCTGACATGGCACTCGGCAGTCTACCCGTCACCTCATGCGGCGCATGTGGACGCTCTGGACCAGGCCGAACATCGCGAAGTAGGTGATCAGGCTCGAGCCGCCGTACGAGATGAACGGCATCGGGAGCCCGGTGACGGGCATGATGCCGAGCGTCATGCCCACGTTCTGGAACACCTGCCAGAGCAGCATGGTGAACACGCCGGCGCACAGGTAGGTGCCGAGCAGGTCGCGCGACAGGTGCGCGATCCGCCAGATCCGAGCGAGCGCGACGCCGAACAGCCCGAGCAGCGCCGCGCCGCCCACCAGGCCGAACTGCTCGGCCACCGCGGCGAACGGGAAGTCGGCCCACATCACCGGGATGTCGCGGCCGTTGGTGAGCGGCCCCTGGAGCCAGCCCTGCCCCCACACGCCGCCCGTGCCGACCGCGCGCACGCTGTTGCGCACCTGGTAGACGGCGTCCTGCAGCTGCGGGTTGGTGGTCTCCTGGTCGAGGAACACCCGCAGCCGCTCGATCTGGTACTGGTTCACGAAGCGCCCCACGAACGCCGCGCCCACGGTCACGAGCGAGAGCGCGCTGATGAGCGCGATGTACTTGGGCTTGGCGCCCGCGACCAGCAGCACCCCCATCGCCATCGCGATCAGCACGGAGGCCGAGCCGAGGTCGGGCTGCATGATCACCAGCACCGTGGGGGCACCGACGAGCAGCAGGCCGCCCACGAATCGCGGGTAGCTCACCTCGTCGGAGCGCTCGTCGGCCAGGTACGCGGCGAGCACGAGCAGCGTCGTGAACTTGGCGAGCTCGGCGGGCTGGAGGTTGAACGGCCCCAGGTCGAAGGTGATCCGGTCCTGCCCCGTCACGAGCCCCACCATCACGAGGAGGGCCAGCAGCACCAGCGTGGCCCCGTAGAGGAAGCGGGCGCGCTCCTTCAGCCACTCGTAGTCGACCGACATCACGAACACCATCACGACCGACGCGACGATGGCGAACACCACCTGGCGCGTGACGAAGGCGTACGGATCGCTGTCGATGCGGGTGCGCGACGCGGAGTAGATGATGAAGCAGCCGATGACGGTGAGCGCGTACTGCACCACCAGCAGCGTCCAGTCGACGTTGCGGGCGGGGTCACCGGGGCTCGACCCGAGGTTGCCGAGCCCGCTGTCGGGGCGGCGGCCGGGCAGCGTGAACGTCACTCGGCGGCCCCCAGGCCGGTCCCACCGCGCGATGCGAAGCACGAGGTGTCGGCCAGGCGCTGATCAGGGGCCGCCTCGCTGCTCGAGAGATCGAGCGGATCCGAGGGGACGACCGGATCCATCGGAGCCAGCCCCGACATCGCGAGGAACGAGCACTTCACGACCGGGGCAGCGGCCTGCGAGCCGTAGCCCGACTTCTCGAGGTACGCCGACATCACGTACGGCCGCGATTCGTCGATGCTGAACGCCGCGAACGCCGACGAGTCGTTCCACGGGTAGTTGCCGGCACCCTGCGCCGTCCCGGTCTTGCCCGCGAGCGGGATCGCACTCGCGGGGTAGTCGTAGAACAGGTTCTCGCCCGTCGGCCGGTGGTAGTTGCCCGTCAGGCTCGAGTTGAGGCCCTGGCCGCCACCCGGTGCGGTCACCCGACGCAGACCGGCGACGATCGGCAGGCGGATCTCGGGCTCGAACGGGATCTGGCGGATCAGCTCGGGACGGTCGAACGACTGGTGGACCCGCGCCTGGGAGAGGTCGGCGAAGCCGATCCGGTCGCTGTCGGGGACGCCCGGCTCGAAGACCGCCTTCACGAGCTGCGGTCGGTACAAGAAGCCCTGGTTCGCGATCGCCGCGTAGCCGTTCGCGAGCTGCAGCGGCGTGGCCGAGAGCAGCCCCTGGCCGATGGCGAGCTGCACGTTGTCGCCCGAGTAGTAGCCCCGTCCCTCACCTTCGGTGATGATGCCGAGCTCTGCGTAGCGCTTCTTCAGCTCGCGGTCGGGGACGGTGCCGTCGAACTCGTACGGCAGGTCGATGCCGGTGTCGGCGCCGAAGCCGAACAGCTTGACCATGTCCTGGAGCACCGGCGCACCCTGGTTCGCCGCGAAGATCTCCTCGCCGATGCGGTAGAAGTACGTGTCGCTCGACACGGCGAGGGCGTCGTTGACGTTCACGTAGCCGTACGTGCACGGCCGGCCGGTGCCCGAGCAGATCGCGTTCTTGTAGACGCACCGCACCAGCCCGGCGTCGCAGCGGTCCTGGTCGACGGTGGTCATCCGGTAGGTGCCCTGGTCGAGGTGGTAGTCGTTCGGGCCGAGCAAGCCGGTCTCGAGTGCGGCGTAGGCGACGAACGGCTTGAACGTCGATCCGAGGTTGTAGCGCCCCTGCGCGGCGCGGTTCACCAGGATCGACTGGTCGGGGTCGTCGGTGACGGGGAAGATCTCCTTGAACTTGTCGCCCGACAGGCCGGCCTCGAACCAGCGGTTGTCGAAGGTGGGGTAGCTCGCCATCGCCACCACCTCGGCGGTGTCGTAGTTCATCATCACGGCCGAGCCGGCCGGCGCCTTGAACGGCACCTGCTCGGGCTGGGCGGGGTCCATCCGCTCCCGGGTCCCGTCGGGCTTCTCCACCTCGGGGTTCGGGGCGAGCTGCTGCCGGCGGTCGTAGAGCGACGTCTCGAGCGCCTGCTCGACGTACTGCTGCATGTCGAGATCGATCGTGAGCTGGATGTCGTAGCCGCTGATGGGCGGGATCTCCTCGAGCAGCCGCACGGGGCGGTTGGCGGCATCGACCTCGTAGACCCGCCTCCCCCACTCCCCGTGGAGCAGCTCCTCGAACGCGAGCTCCACCCCGAACTGACCCACCCGCTCGTTCGACAGGTAGCCCTGGGCGCGGTAGTCGTCCTCCTGCTCGGCGGTGATGGCTCCCATGTAGCCGATCACGTGCGCAGCGTGCGGCGCGTACGGGTACACCCGTCGCGACTCGGTCAGGATCTCGACGCCCGGGAAGTCCTCCGACCGCTCGAGGATGGCCGCGGCCACCTCCTCGGTGACGTCCTCCTTCAGCGGCATCGGCAGGAACGGGCTGTAGCGACCGCTCTGGTAGCGGGCCTCCATGTCCTCCACGGGCACGTCGATCCAGCCGGACAGGCGGCGGAAGATCTCGTCGCGGTTCGCCTTGCGGCGCAGCAGCTGGTAGTCGACGGCCACCGTGAGGACGCGCTCGCTGTCGGCGAGCACCCGCCCGTCGGCGTCGAAGATGCGGCCGCGCTCGGGCACGAGCTGCACGGTCCGCGTCTTCGAGGCGGTGACGCGCTCTTGCAGCTCGTCGGCCTGCACGGTCTGCAGGAACCACAGCCGGACGCCGATCAGCGAGAGGAGCACGAGCCCGACGAGCGCCAGCACCCCGAGACGGGTCGCGCGCTTGTCAGCAGCCATGGCACCAGTGTGGTCGGAGGGGACGCCGGAGTGGGCGCGCGACGATCGTCATTCCGCCGGCACCTTCCACGGCTGACGCTGCAGGCGCAGCGTCCACCGGCCGAGCGGGCAGAGCAGCACGCTGGCCAGGCCGGCCGCGACCGCGACCACCGGGACGACCACGAGCAGTCGCGAGGTGATCACGTCGGTCTGACCGATGAACGTGCGCACCACCGGGACGGCCAGCTCGCCCACGGCGGCGGCGAACGTCACGACGAGCGCCGCGAGCCACCAGGTGAGCTCGATGCGGAACAGCACCACGCAGCCCGCCAGCGCCCCCGCCAGCCCCATGGTGATCGCGGACGAGCCGAGCGGCGCCCCGGTCACGAGGTCGTACATGATGCCGAGCACGAAGCCGGCCAGGGCGCCTCGCTCCGGGCCGCCGACCACGCCGGCGGCCGCGGCGAAGGCCAGCACGGGCTGCAGCACGACGCCGAGCGGTCGCACCTCCACGAACAGCGTGGTCTGGAGCGCGAGCAGGATGATGCCGAGCGGCACGAGCCGTCCGACGGGCCCCTGGAGGACCGCCGCGATCACTGCCCGACCTCGGCGATCGGCTTGTAGAGGATCACCCGCACGAACTGGAGGCGCTGGAGGTCGGCGCTGAGCTCGATCTCGAGCCGAGTCCCCTCGGCACCCGTCCCGCGGATCACGTTGCGAACGAAGCCGACCGGCACGTTCGGCGGCGCGAGGCTGAACCGACCGCCGGTCGTGGAGACGGCGTCGCCGGGCCGCGCCAGGCCGAGCGCCGGGGAGTCGGACACGAAGGTCACCTGCGGGAGCCGATCGGCCCCTCGCCCGCGCAGCACACCCGTCTCGATCTGGGCAGGGCGCACCGTCGTGGTGGTCACCGCCTCGGGCGGTGTGCTGCCGTCGGGCGCCGACCC
>JALOLG010000171.1 GCA_025456105.1 Ilumatobacteraceae bacterium
CCACGGGATCGGGAGGATGCCCGCCGACCCCACCGGCGCTGCGGACACCGCCCCGACCGGCTGGTCGGCGCGGAGCGGGTGGCCGGGCAGGAACGGTGCGAGGTGCGCCCGCACGGCCACCGGCCCGACGCCTGGCCCGCCACCACCGTGGGGGATGCAGAACGTCTTGTGGAGGTTGAGGTGGCTGACGTCGGCGCCGAACCAGCCCGGTCGCGCCACGCCGACGAGGGCGTTGAGGTTGGCGCCGTCGACGTAGACCTGGCCGCCCGCTGCGTGGACGACGTCGCAGAGCTGCGTGATCCCCTCCTCGAACACGCCGTGCGTCGACGGGTACGTGACCATCACCGCGGCGAGTCGAGCGCCGGCGGCATCGACGTGCGACCGCAGGTCGTCGAGATCGACGTTGCCCGCGTCGTCGCACGCCACCACCCGCACCTGCATCCCCGCCATGACCGCACTCGCCGCGTTCGTGCCGTGCGCGCTCGACGGGATCAGGCAGACGTCGCGCTCGAGATCACCTCTGCTCCGGTGGTAGGCGCGGATCGCCAGCAGGCCGGCGAGCTCGCCCTGGCTGCCGGCGTTGGGCTGGAGGCTGACCGCGTCGTAGCCGGTCACCTCGGCGAGCCACGACGTGAGGTCGTCGACGAGCCGGCGGTACCCCTCGGCCTGGTCGTCGGGGGCGAACGGGTGCAGGTCGGCGAAGTCGGGCCAGGTGACCGGCAGCATCTCGCTCGTGGCGTTGAGCTTCATCGTGCACGACCCGAGCGGGATCATCGTGCGGTCGAGGGCGAGGTCCTTGTCGGCGAGCCGGCGCAGGTAGCGCAGCATCTCGTGCTCCGACCGGTAGCGGTGGAACACCGCCTGGGGCATGAGGTCGTCGGTGCGGCGCAGCGCCACCGGGATGCCGTCGGGCGCCGCGTCGACGTCGGCCGCCGCGATCGCCGGGCCGCCGAGCAGCTGGCTCACCGTCGACACGAGGTCGAGGGTCGAGGTCTCGTCGAGGGTGACGCCGACCGCCGTGTCGTCGACGCGCCGAAGGTTGACACCCGCATCGAGCCCGGCACGCAGCACGTCGTCGGCAGCGACGCCGTCGATGGTGAGGGTGTCGAACCACGTGTCGTGGCGCAGCTGGTGACCGGCCGCGCGGAGGGCCGCCGCGAGTGCGGAGGTGAGTGCGTGCACCCGCTCGGCGATGCGGCGCAGGCCGTCGGGCCCGTGCCACGCGGCGTAGAAGCCGGCCATGTTCGCGAGCAGCACCTGGGCGGTGCAGATGTTCGACGTCGCCTTCTCGCGCCGGATGTGCTGCTCGCGGGTCTGGAGCGCGAGGCGCAGCGCCGGACGCCCGGCGGTGTCGGTGCTCACTCCGACCAGCCGGCCCGGCAAGGCCCTGGCGGCGGCGTCGTGGGCGGCGACGAACGCGGCGTGCGGACCGCCGAAGCCCATCGGGACCCCGAAGCGCTGCGCCGACCCGATCGCGATGTCGGCGCCCATCGCCGCCGCCGGCGTGAGCAGGACGGCGGCGAGCGGATCGACGGCGAGCACGGCGATGCCCCCGGCTGCGTGGATCCGCTCGATCACGTCCGTTCGATCGACGACGCGACCCGTCGAGGTGGGATGAGCGAGCAGCGCGCCGAAGCACGGCGCCTCCTCGAGCCGGTCGACCTCGCCGACGACGAGCTCGATCCCGACGGGTTCGGCGCGCGTGGCGAGCACGGCGAGGATCTGGGGGTGCACGTCGCGGTCGACGAAGAATCGGTCGCCCGCCACCGACGACAGCCGCCGCGCCATCGTCATCGCCTCGGCGGCTGCGGTGGCCTCGTCGAGCAGCGATGCGTTCGCGATCTCGAGGCCGGTGAGCTCGCTCACCATCGTCTGGAAGTTGAGCAGCGCCTCCAGCCGCCCCTGGCTGATCTCGGGTTGGTACGGCGTGTACGCCGTGTACCAGGCCGGGTTCTCGAGCACGTTGCGCTGGATCACCGGCGGCGTGATGGTGCCGGTGTAGCCCATGCCGATGAGGCTCGTCACCCGGCGGTTCCGGGCCGCCAGCTCGGCGAGCTCGGCCACCACGACGTGCTCGGGGAGGGCATCGGGGAGGGAGAGGGGCTGCTCGGTGCGGATCGACGGTGGCACGGCCTGCGTCACCAGCTCCTCGAGCGAGGCCGCGCCGACCACGGCGAGCATGGCGTCGACCTCGTCGGCATCGGGACCGATGTGGCGGCCGACGAAGGAGTCGGTGGCCTCGAGCTGGTGGAACCCCGGACGTGTGGGCATCGGTGTCTCCGTCGGTGCAGCGCCGTGGGCGCAGGTGGTCGCACCCCCGCTGTTGCCGACGACTCCAGCGTTGCCTCGCCCGCCCGGTCCGTTCGCCTGAGAGATTCCGGGGCGGTTGCTCCTTCGGCGCCGGCGCCACTGGCGGTGTCGCCGGCCTCTCCCGGGTGGGGTCGACAGCGCTGCCCATGGTACTCAGCGCAGGGCGGTCGCGATGCGCTCCGTGTCGGGGGGATCGAGCAGCGTGATCACGAGCCGATCGACGCCGATGGCCGCCATCGATCGTCGATCCGGATGGTCCGGGTCGACGAGCTCGTCGGACCAGAAGGCGTACGTGGTGACGAGCAGGGGAGGGGCGGCCGGGTCGCGAGCAGCGCGGGCGGTGGCGATGTGATCGACGGCTCGCGGGTCGTCCCACCGGACGTTGATGCCGTCGGCACGGCGGCCCGCCAGTGCAGCGAGCGCGGCGCTGTTCACGCCGACGACCGTGACCGGTCGCGGGTGGGGGAGCGGGAACGTCTCGAAGCGCTCGTGGCGCTCGGGGTGCCACATCGCGTCGAGGAGGTCGAGCGTGTGCTCGACCCGGCGGTGCCGTGCGGCGAGATCGGGCTCGACTCGGGCGGCGACGGCGTGCTGCTCGGCCGCGAACGAGCTCGTGGGGGAGGTCCCGGCACCGAGGCCGAGGAACACCTGGCGACCACCGCCGATCTCGGCCACGCTCGCGGCGGCGACGGCGAGCACACCGGGCTCGCGGTTCCACACGTTGGCCACCATCGAGCCCAGCGCGATCGACCGGGTGGTGGCCGCCAGGGCACCGAGCCACGTCGTGCACTCGAGCATGCGGTCGCCGCGCAGCGATCGTCCGGCGAGGTGGTCGAACACCCACAGCGCCCCGAAGCCGGCCTCCTCCGCGGCGAGCGACGCCTCGTGGAGCAGCGACCACGGGGTGGTGGCCGCGTTGAGCTGGAGGTCGACGCTCGGTTGGCGCACACCTCGACGGTAGGCGCCGCCGGGGGTCGGTGTGTCGTCAGGGCTGGGTCGTGGTGGTCGTGGTGGGCGGCGTCGGGGCCGGCACGGGCTGGGGCGGCGGCGTGGTGGTCGAGCAGCCGTCGACGGCCTTCACGATGGGGAACGGGTTCACCGCTGCGCCGCCCCCCGGGTGCACCTCGAAGTGGAGGTGCGGCACGCCGGCGTTGCCGGTGCGGCCGTTGAAGCCGATGATCTGACCCGCCGTGACCTTCGTGCCGACGGTGATGCCGGGGGCGACGTCGGACAGGTGGGCGTAGAAGAAGTAGGTGCCGTCCGACGTCGTGAGCCGCAGCGCGTTGCCCGACAGCGATCCCGGCGTGTCGTACACCCGGCGGGTGATCGTGCCGTCGGCGACGGCGTAGAGGTAGAGGCCCTCGGCGCCACCGATGTCGACGCCTTCGTGGAGGCGCCCGCCGCCACGTGGTGCCATCCAGGTGTCGCCGAACCAGCACCGGCCCTGCATGGGGAACGCCTGGATGGTGACGGGCGGGGGAGCGGGGGTGGTGGCCGGCGCCTGCTGCGCGGTCAGGCCGAGCGCGGTGGCGGTCGCGGCGGCCACGGTGCCGCTGTCTGTGAGGCCGCGGGCGCGCTGGAAGTTCATGACGGCGCTCGCCGTCGCCGAACCGAACACGCCGTCGGCGCCACCACGGACCGTCTGCCCGCTGGCGAGGAGCGCCTGCTGGAGGGCCTTGACCCGGTCGCTGCGCTCGCCGTAGGCGGCGAAGCCCGCGCCGGAGCTGCCCGATCCGGCGGTCGGTGCCGTCGCCGGTGCGGGTGCGGCGAGCGCGTCGGCGGTCGCCTGGTCGACCCGACCGGTCTGGGCGAGGTTCCGGGCCGCCTGGAACGTGCGCAGCGCGTTCGCCGTCGCCGGGCCGAAGATGCCGTCCGCGCCACCGGGCACGCGGATGCCGGCATCGATGATCGCCTGCTGGACGGCCTTCACCAGGTTGCCGACGGCACCGGGAGCGAGACCGACCATCGAGCTGCCGGCCGCGGCCGGGGTCGAGGGCGCCGCGCCCGCCTGGGTGAGCGCGCTCGCCGTGGCGTCGTCGACCTGGCCGGTCGCCGGCAGCTGCCGGGCCGACTGGAAGCGACTCACGGCGTCGGCCGTGCGGGGACCGAACCGGCCGTCGGCACCGCCGACGACGTTGACGCCGGCAGCGATCAGGGCGCGCTGGAGTGCCCGCACGGCGTCGCCGGTGGCACCGACGCGGAGCCCGGCGAGTGAGGTCGAGGCTGCGGGTGCGGCCGGCGCGGGGCTGGCGGGCGCCGGCGCGGTCGGGGTGCCGGGCGAGCCGAGGGCAGCGATCGTCGCTTGGTCGACGGCTGGCGACGCAGCGATGCCGCGTGCTTGCTGGAAGCTCGTGAGCGCGGCGGCGGTCGCCGGCCCGAAGAAGCCGTCGGCCCCGCCCCGCACGGCGACGCCGGCGGCGATGAGCGACTGCTGCAGGCTGCGCACCGCGTCGCCGCGGGCGCCGAGGGTCAGGCCGAGCAGCGGGCTCGGCGGCGCCTCGTCCACCCGACCTGTCGCGGGCAGGCCGTTCGCCGCCTGGAACTCGCTCACGGCAGCCGCCGTCGCGGCACCGAAGACGCCGTCGGCCCCGCCTCGCACGGCGACGCCGGCGGCGATGAGCGACTGCTGCAGGCTGCGCACCGCGTCGCCGCGGGCGCCGAGGGTCAGGCCGAGCAGCGGGCTCGGCGGCGCC
>JALOLG010000172.1 GCA_025456105.1 Ilumatobacteraceae bacterium
CCGTGTTCGTGGTGGCGTGGGAGGCGCTCGTGCGGCTGCTCGACGTGCCGCCGTTCATCTTGCGCGCACCGAGCCAGATCGCACGTGCCCTGGCCGACAGCCCCGACGTCTACCTCGACGCCGCGCTCGTCACGGCTCGCCACACGCTCGTGGGCCTCACGATCTCCCTGCTGGCCGCGGTCGTGGTCGGCGGAGTGCTCGCCGCGTCGCGGCTGCTCGAGGAGGCGGCCCAGCCGGTGCTCGTGCTGATCCTCGTCACGCCGTGGGTGGCCTACTTCACGTCGATCGTCATCTGGCTCGACGGTGGCGATGCGTCGGCCTACTTCCTGGTCGCGTTCGTCACGTTCCCGGGGTTCACGTTCGCGATGGTGGCCGGGTTCCGCAGCGCGGACGCCAACGCCCGCGAGCTGTTCACCAGCGTCGATGCCGGTCGATGGGAGGTCCTGTGGCGCCTGCGGATGCCGAGCGCGCTGCCGACGCTGTTCGCCGCGGCGCGCTTCAACGTCGGGCTCGGCCTCGCCGCGGCGTACTTCGCCGAGGGCGGCAACCTCACCAACGACGGCCTCGGCGCGATCGGCGTGCGGGCCATCAACTTCAACGACGGCGACGTGCTGTGGGCTGCCATCGTCACCACGGCCCTGCTGGGCGTCGCCCTCCTGATGATGCTCACCGTGGCGGAGCGGCTCGTGCTGTCGTGGCACGTGTCGCAGCGCTCGGCTTGATCCGACCCGGGGTGCCGGGCGTACAGTTCGCCCCCGCACGGCCCCGAGGGCCAACCGGACACCCTGTCAACCATCCCGGGTCGCCCGCCGTGCGCTGGCAGCACCATCCGTAGCGAACCTGTGAGGTCCACCATGCTCCAGCGCGCCCGTGCGCTCCTGCCCATCACCCTGGCTGCCGCCACGCTCCTCGCCGCCTGCGGGGACGACGGTGACGACGGCGACGGCTCGTCGTCGGACGCCCCCGCCGTCGAGTCCGGCGAGGCCTTCCCCGACGAGCGCTGCGCCGCCAACGAGGCGGCCGGCACCGTCACCTTCCTCACCGGGTTCGACTACGCCGCGGCCGCGTCGATCATCGACGTGATCACGGCCGACGCCAACGGCTACTACGACGAGCTCTGCCTCGACGTCGAGATCACGTCGAGCTTCTCCACCGCCAACTACGCGCTCGTCGCCGGTGGCCAGGGCCAGTTCGCGTCGGGCGGCTCGTTCTCGGAGGTCGCCGCGTTCGCACAGGCGAACGACGCCGACCTCGTGACCGTGATGGTCGACGGCCGCTCCCCCATCGACACGCTCCTCCTGAAGCCCGGCACCGCCACCGAGCTCGCCGACCTGGCCGGCACCACGATCGGGGTGAAGGGCAAGCTGCCCTCGAGCGTCGAGGTGATGCTGCTGCAGGCCGGCCTCAGCGAGGCCGAGGACTTCGAGACGGTGCCGGTCGACGGCTTCGACCCGGTGGCCCACTTCGCGATCGACTCGATCGTGGGGGTGCCCGGCTGGCGCAGCAACGAGCCCGGACGGCTCGAGCGCGAGGGTGTCGCGTTCGACCAGTTCGACGCGGCCGATGCCGGCGTCCCCGGGTCGTTCGGCGCGATCTTCACCTCGCAGTCGTTCATCGACGAGCACCCGACGGCGGCGGAGGACTTCGTCCGGGCCACCCTGCGCGGCCTCGCGACGGCCATCGCCGACCCCGACGCTGCCTCGGCGGCCGCCGTCGCGCTCATCGAGGCGGGCGGCAACCCGAACTTCCTGTCGGCCGACAGCGAGCAGTTCCGCTGGCGGACGGAGGCCGAGATCATCGCCGGCGAGACGCCCGACGGCGTCGCCCCCGGCACGCCGGACATCGACCTGCTCACCGAGGAGGTCGAGACCTACGCCGAGATCGGGCTCTACGGCGATGCCGGCGCTCCCGATGTCGAGGCACTGGTCGACGCCTCGTTCGCCGAGGGCGTCACCGCCGAGGACGGCACCGTGGTCTGGCCCGCTCCCTGACCACTCGACTCGTGCTCTGAGAGGGGCGGAGCGCCCCTCTCAGAGCATCAGAGCGGCGCGGGCGTGCTCGACGTCGTGCTTGAGCTGGGTCGCCAGCGCGTCGATGCCGTCGAACTTGCGCTCGCTGCGCAGGAACGACACGAACCGGACGGCCGCTCGCTCACCGTAGAGGTCGCCGTCGAAGTCGATCAGGTGCGCCTCGAGCAGGGAGTGGTCGGCGTGCTCGTAGAACGTCGGACGGCGCCCGAGGTTGATGGCGCACGGGAGCACCTCGCCGTCAGGACGCTCGTACCACCCGGCGTACACACCGTCGGCGGGGAGGCAGATCTGGTTCGGCACCTCGACGTTGGCGGTCGGGAACCCGAGCAGACGGCCACGCTGGTCGCCCTGCACCACCGTGCCACGGGCCTCGAACGGCCGGCCGAGCATCTCGGTGGCGAGTCCGACGTCACCACCGGCGAGCGCACGACGGATCGCCGTGGAGCTGACCGGCTCGTCGACCCCGTCGGCGCGCGCCACCAGCGACACGGGCACCACCTCGAAGTCGAAGCGCTGGCCCAGCTCGTGCAGCAGCTCGACGTTGCCGGCCCGCTGATGACCGAAGTGGAAGTCCTCGCCGACCACGATGAGCCGCGTCGACAGCACGTCGACCAGCACGCGCTCCACGAACGCCGCCGGCGACTCCTTCGCCCGCTCGCTGTCGAACGCCACGACGACGGTGGCGTCGACGCCCGTCGCCGCCAGCAGCTCGAGGCGCTGCTCGGCGTCGGTGAGCAGCTGCGGCGCCGACTCGGGACGGACCACGCTCGCCGGGTGGCGGTCGAAGGTGACGACCGCAGAGCGGGCGCCGAGGTCGGAGGCGAGGCGACGCACCTGATCGATCACCACCCGGTGGCCGCGATGGACCCCGTCGTAGGCGCCGATCGTGATGACGGCCCGCTCACCCGGGAAGGGCGGGACGGCGAGATCGGTGACGACGCGCACGGCCTCGAACGCTACCGGTCGGCCGCGGTGGGGAGCACGACGGACGGCTTCGCGCCGTCGCGGTGCGACTCGTACACCGCCACGAGCTCGCCACCGCACGAGACGGCCCACGGGCCCGCTCCGGGCCAGGCCGGCAGCACCCGACCGTTCGCCACGAGCCGTCGCGTCGCCTCGTCGATCTGCACCTGCGGCAGGTCGCGCACGGCTGCCGCCACGGGCAGCAGCTCGCAGACGTCGGGCGGAGCGGCCTCCGCGATGGTGAACGACCCGACCGCGGTGCGCCGGAGAGCGCGGAGGTGCGCGCCGCCACCGAGCAGCCGCCCGAGGTCGGCGGCGAGCGATCGCACGTAGGTGCCCGACGAGCAGTCCACGTCGATCGCCAGCACCAGCGGGTCGTCGGTCGGCAGCACCTCGAAGCGGTGCACCGTCACGGGTCGCGGCGCCCGCTCGATCTCGACCCCCTCGCGCGCCAGCTCGTGCAGCCGGCGCCCCTCCACCCGGATCGCCGACACCATCGGCGGCACCTGCTCGATGTCGCCGAGCAGGTGCTCGGCCACCACACGGCGCGCGTCGTCGACCGTGACCCCGGCCATGTCGTGGCGGGCCGTCACCGCACCGGCGGCGTCGAGGGTGTCGGTCTCGACGCCGAGCACCACCTCGCCGGTGTAGCGCTTGCGGGTGTCGCCCACGTAGCGCACGAGGCGCGTCGCCATGCCGACCGCCACGACGAGCACACCGGTGGCGTCCGGGTCGAGCGTGCCGGCATGGCCCACCTGGCGCTCGTGGAAGCGGCGGCGCAGCAGCCCGACCACGTCGTGGCTGGTGATGCCGGCGGGCTTGTCGACGACGGCGACGCCGTGGGTGCTCGCAGGACGTCGGCGCGCCACGGCCGCGGATCAGTCGCCGGCGCGGTCGTTGCGCAGGATCTCGTCGATCCGCTCGGCCGCCCGGATCACCTCGTCGGGGCGGAAGTCGAGGACCGGCGTCTTCTTGGCTCGGATCTGGCGTGCGATCGCGGCCTGCAGCCGCACGCGCAGCTGCCCGAACGCCTCGAGGATCTCGGCGTCGCCCTCCGCGCCCGCGAGCGAGTCGAAGTAGACGATCCCGCGGTTGAGCTCGTTGTCGACGTCGACCTTCGTGATCGACACCAGCTCGAGCCGCTCGTCGCCGATGAGCACGAGCTCGTCGGCGAGGATCTCGCGGATCGTCTCGCTGACGCGCGCCGACCGCGGGTAGCGGTGCGCACCGGAACGGGGACGAGCGGCCATGAGCACTCCGCTCAGGTGCGGGCGATCTCCCGCTCGTCGAAGGTCTCGATGATGTCGCCGGACTTCAGGTCCTGGAAGTCGGACAGGCCGATGCCGCACTCGAAGCCCTCGCGCACCTCGCGAGCGTCCTCCTTGAAGCGCCGCAGCGACGCGATCTCGCCCTTCCAGATGATCGTGCCGTCGCGCAGGAACCGCACCTTGGAGCCGCGGGTGATGACCCCCGAGCGCACGTAGCAGCCGGCGATCGCACCGACCCGCGGCACCCGGAAGATCTCGCGGACCTCGGCCTCGCCGGTGACCACCTCTTCGTACTCGGGCGCCAGCATGCCGATCATCGCCTGCTCGATGTCCTCGAGCAGCTTGTAGATGATCTCGTAGGTGCGGATCTCCACGCCCTCGGCCTCGGCGAGCTCGCGGGCCTTGCGGTCGGGGCGCACGTTGAACCCGATGATCGTGGCGTTGGTGGTGGCGGCGAGGGAGATGTCGTTCTCGGTGATGCCACCCACCGCCCGGTGCACGAACGTGAGATCGACCTC
>JALOLG010000173.1 GCA_025456105.1 Ilumatobacteraceae bacterium
CCCGGGTCCCGGTGCGCACCGCGACCGCACCGGACCTGGCGCGCAGCGTGCCCTGGTTCCCGGTGGTCGGTGCGCTCGTGGGCGTCGTCGTGGGCGGTGTCGCGGCGGCCGGGTACGAGCTCACCACGCCGCTGGTCGGCGCCGCGCTCGCGGTGACGGCGGGCGTGCTGGTGACGGGCGCGTTCCACGAGGACGGCCTGGCCGACACGGCCGACGCGCTGGTGGGTGGCACGACGGTGGAGCGCCGGCTCGAGATCCTGAAGGACCCGCGCCACGGCTCGTACGGCGTGGCGGCGTTGCTGGCCTCCTTCACGGTCCGCGTCGCGTGCCTGGCCTCGCTCGGACCCGCGGCGGCACTGGCCGGCGCGGTGGCCGCGCACTCGACCGCTCGGGCGGCGGCGGTGGTGACGATGGTCGCCGCGCCCACTGCCCGCGCCACCGGGCTCGGCGCCGACTACACGCGTGGGCTCGGCACTCGCACCGCCGTGGCGGGCGGATCGGTGGGCGTGGCGGTCGCCACGCTCGCCACCGGCTGGTGGGCGCTGCCGATCGCCGTCGCGGCCGGCGTGGCGGCAACCGTCGTGACCCACTGGGCGGTTCGCCGAATCGGCGGGATCACCGGCGACCTGCTCGGCGCGGTCGAGCAGGTGGCCGAGTGCGCCGTGCTCGTCGTGGTGGTGGGCCTCGCCCGCCGCCACGACGTGTGGTGGGCCTGAGTCGGTCTGGGCTGCAGCTGCCATCACATGTGATGGCAGCTGCAGCCCAAACTGCCGGCGGTGGGCGCGCGTCAGCCGGCGACGAGGTCGGCGATGCGGCGGATCCCCTCGACCAGCTGGTCGTCGCCGAGCGCGAACGAGAACCGTCCGTAGCCGGGCGCCCCGAACGCCTCACCGGGCACGAAGGCCACCTTGGCCTCCGAGAGCACGAGGTCGGCCAGCTCGAGCGTCGTGGCGGCACTCCGGCCACGCAGGTCACGACCGAGCAGCCCGCGCAGGTCGGGGAAGCAGTAGAACGCGCCCTGCGGCTCGAGGCACGACACGCCGGGGATCGCCGACAGCATCGAGTGCATCGTGGTGGCGCGGCGCGAGAACGCCTCGCGCATCATCACCACGTCGTCGAGTCCGCCCTCGAGCGCGGCGATCGTGGCCCGCTGGGCCACGTTGTTGACGTTCGAGGTGGAGTGGCTCTGGAAGTTGGTGGCCGCTGCGATGAGGTCGCCGGGGCCGACCATCCAGCCGACCCGCCAACCCGTCATCGCGTAGGTCTTCGCGACGCCGTTCACGATCACGCACTGCTCCGCGAGCTCGGGCACGAGCGTGGGCATCGAGCTGAACACGTGGTCGCCGTAGGTGAGGTGCTCGTAGATCTCGTCGGTGACCACCCAGACGCCGTGCTCGACGGCCCAGCGGCCGATCGCCTCCACCTCGGCGGGCGTGTACACCGAGCCCGAGGGGTTGTCGGGGCTCACGAACAGCAGCACCTTGGTGCGCGGCGTGCGAGCCGCCTCGAGCTGCTCGACGGTGACCTTGAACTCCGACGCCTCGTCGGTGTCGATCACCACCGGCACGCCGTCGGCGAGCGTGATCGCCTCGGGGTAGGTGGTCCAGTACGGCGCGGGGCAGATCACCTCGTCGCCCGGGTCGCAGAGGGCCGCGAACGCCGTGAACACCGCGTGCTTGCCGCCGTTGGTGACGAGCACCTGCGACGGCTGCACCTCGTACCCGCTGTCGCGGGCCGTCTTCGCGGCGATCGCCGACTTGAGCTCGGGCAGACCGCCCGCCGGGGTGTAGCGGTGGTTCTTCGGGTCGCTGCACGCCGCGGCCGCTGCGTCGACGATGTGGGCCGGCGTGGGGAAGTCGGGCTCGCCGGCTCCGAACCCGATGACGTCCTCACCGGCGGCCTGCAGGGCCTTGGCCTTGGCGTCGACGGCGAGGGTGGCCGAGGGGGCGATGGCGGCGAGGCGCGCGGAGGTGCGGTTCACGGGTGGCCATCGTGGCACAGGTCACCGGCACGTGGGCGGGCGATTGGGACCACCCACCATCGTCGCCGGGCACGGCTCCCTGGCATGCTGGCGGCGTGGACCCCGCTGCGATCGACCTGCCCGCCGACCTGCGCCCCCGTGACGGCCGGTTCGGATCGGGCCCCTCCAAGGTCCGGCCCGGCCAGATCGACGCCCTCGTGGCAGCCGCCACCGATGTGCTCGGCACCTCGCACCGCATGCCGCCGGTGAAGGGCCTCGTCGGGTCGATCCGCGCCGGCCTCACCGAGCTGTTCGGGTTGCCCGACGGCTGGGAGATCGTGCTCGGCAACGGCGGCACCACCGTGTTCTGGGACGCGGCCACGTTCGGCCTCGTCGAGCGGCGCAGCCAGCACCTGGTGTTCGGTGAGTTCTCGTCGAAGTTCGCCGAGGCCGTCGCCGCCGCACCGCACCTCGCGGACCCGGTCGTCATCGGTGCCGACCCGGGCGACCACCCCGAGCCGGTCGCCGACCCCGACGTCGACCTGTACGCCCTGACGCACAACGAGACGTCCACCGGCGTCGCCATGACGCTGCGCCGTCCCGAGGGCGCCGGCCTGGTGGCCGTCGACGCCACGTCGGCCGCCGGGGGTCTGCCGTGGGACCCCGCCGAGGTCGACGTGTACTACTTCGCCCCGCAGAAGTGCTTCGCCGCCGACGGCGGGCTCTGGCTGGCGGCGTGCTCCCCAGCAGCCGTCGAGCGGATCGAGCGCGTCGCCGCCTCCGACCGCTGGTGCCCGGCCTCGATCGATCTCGGGATCGCGCTCACCAACAGCCGCGCCGACCAGACGTACAACACACCGGCGGTGGCCACGCTCGTGCTGCTCGACGACCAGGTGCGCTGGATGCTCGAGCAGGGCGGGCTCGCCTGGTGCGTCGAACGCACCGCCGCGTCGTCGAACCACCTCTACGCGTGGGCCGACGACCGCCCGTGGGCCACCCCGTTCGTCGCCGATCCGGCGAAGCGATCGCAGGTCGTCGGCACGATCGACCTCGACCCCGCGGTGTCGGCCGACGACGTGTGCGCGGCGCTGCGCGCCAACGGCATCCTCGACACGTTCGCCTACCGCAAGCTCGGCCGCAACCAGCTGCGCATCGCCATGTTCCCGGCGATCGATCCGGCCGACGTCGAGGCGCTCACGGCCTGCATCGACCTCGTCGTCGAGGCGCTCTCGGACTGAGCCGGCGATGGAGGTCGACGACGTCCTCACCCTCGAGCACGAGGCGCTCGGCCCGCTGCGCTCGCCGGTGATGCTCGTCGCCCTGCGGGGCTGGTTCGACGTGGCGGGCGCCGCCACGACCGCGCTCGAGCTGATCTCCACCGCCGATCACCTCGTCACGGTCGGCGGCCTCGATCCCGACCCGTTCTACGACTTCACCCAGGAGCGACCGACGGTGGAGATCGACGAGGGCGAGCTGCGCGTCATCGTCTGGCCCGTCAACCGCTTCGACGTCGTGCGCCCCGACGGAGCCCGCGACCTGGTGGTGCTCGTCGGCACCGAGCCGCACCTCCACTGGCGCACCTACGCCGACGCCGTGATCACGGTGGCCGAGCGCCTGCGCTGCGAGGCGGTGGTCACCGTGGGTGCCGCCGCCGAGGCGGTGCCGCACACCCGCACGCCACCCGTCACGGGCAGCACCACCAACCGCGAGCTCGCACGCCGGCTCGGACTCTCGGCGCCGAGCTACCAGGGCATCACCGGCCTCGCCGGCACGCTCCAGACGGCGCTCGACCAGCGCGGGATGCCAGCCGTGTCGCTGCGCGTGGGGATCCCGCACTACCTGATGAACGCCGAGCACCCGCTCGCCGTGGCAGCGCTCCAGGCGCACCTCGCGCACGTGCTCGGCATCACGATGCGCGACCATCGGCTCAGCCGGGACGCCGAGCGGTGGCGGTCGCTGCACGACGAGGTCGTCGAGCAGGACCCTCAGCTCGCCCTGTACGTGCGCATGCTCGAGGTGGAGCACGACCGCCGCGCCGAGGCGTCGATCCCCTCGGCCGACGATCTGGGCGCGCAGTTCGAGGCGTTCCTGCGCGACCAGCGCGACGAGCCCGAGTGATCTAGCCCTTCGAGGCGCGGAAGCCGGCTTCGAGGTCGGCGAGGATGTCCTCGATCGACTCGAGGCCGACGCTCAGGCGCACCAGGCCGGGCGTGACGCCCGAGAACGCCTGCTCCTCGGGCGTGAGCTGGCTGTGCGTGGTGGACGCCGGGTGGATCACGAGGCTGCGCACGTCGCCGATGTTGGCCACGTGGCTGTGCAGCTCGAGCGCCTCGACGAACCGCTTGCCCGCCT
Organism: Ilumatobacteraceae bacterium; assembly: GCA_025456105.1. Classification (GTDB taxonomy): domain Bacteria; phylum Actinomycetota; class Acidimicrobiia; order Acidimicrobiales; family Ilumatobacteraceae. Next base: position 4,313 of record JALOLG010000173.1, read on the forward strand.
CGAGCCCACCCTCGATCTCGAACGCGAGCACCGAGCCGTAGCCCTTGCCGCGCCCGTACTTCGTGGCCCGCTCGTGCCACGGGCTCGACGGCAGTCCGGCGTAGGTGACCGAGAGCACCTCGTCGCGGCCGTCGAGGAACTCGGCGACCCGCTGTGCGTTCTCGAAGTGGCGCTCCATCCGCAGGCTGAGCGTCTCGAGGCCCTGGAGGATCAAGAACGCGTTGAACGGCGAGATCGACATGCCGAGGTCGCGCAGCAGCTGCACGCGCGCCTTCAGGATGAACGAGCCGGCACCGAGTGCCGGCCAGTACGCGAGGCCGTGGTAGCTCGGGTCGGGTTCGGTGAAGTTCGGGAAGCGTCCGGAGGCGCCGAAGTCGAACGTGCCGCCGTCGACGATCGCGCCGCCGATCGACGTGCCGTGGCCGCCGCAAAACTTGGTGAGGCTGTGCACGACGATGTC